>DATEQE010000375.1:0-4887 GCA_035272825.1 Actinomycetota bacterium | reverse complement strand
GCTCGTCCCGCCCACCCGGCTCGTCGCGCCCACCCGGCTCGTCGCGCCCACCCGGCTCGTCGCGCCCACCCGGCTCGTCCCGCCCACCCGGCCGCTCATGCCACCCGGCCGCTCATGCCCACCCGGCCGTTCATGCCTCCGGGCTCCAACCGTCCTGCGGCCCCCGCAGGATGCAGAACTCGTTGCCCTCGGGGTCGAGCATCACGGTCCAGAAGCTCCCGCCCTCGGTCACGTACCGATGCTGGGACGCGCCGAGCGCGCTCACCCGCTCGATCTCCTCGGCCATCGAGCTCGTGGGGCGCAGGTCGAGGTGGAGCCGGTTCTTGACCGACTTCCCCTCGGGCACGACGAGGAAGATGATCCGCCATCCGGCACCGCTCGGATCGCGGATCTCCGCGCCCTCCCCGTCGATCTCGACGACCTCGTAGCCGAGCACGGTCGCCCAGAAGGTCCCGACCTTCGCCGGATCGCGGCAGTCGAACGTGAGGCTGTCGACACCGAGCGGTGGCACGCGCTTACCCCGTCGCGCCCGAGACCTCGGCGACGACCTCGTCGAAGAGCCGGAGGGCCGTGTCCACCCGCTCACGCTCGAACACCAGCGCCGGACAGAAGCGGATCACCGAGTCGCCGCAGCCGAGCACCAGTAGGCCCTTGCGGAACGCCGCCTGCTCGACCGCGTGCATCTTCTCGGCCCGGTCGAACTCCACGCCGATCATCAGGCCGAGCCCGCGGACGTCCGTGATCGAGGGGTACCGCTCGCCGATCGCGCGCAGACCCTCGAGCAGGAACGCGCCCACGTCGCGCGCATTGTCCATCAGGCCGTGCTCGATCAGCGCCAGCGTGGCGAGCGCCGCCGCGCACGAGAGCGGGTTGCCACCGTAGGTCGAGCCGTGCGCGCCCACGTCCCAGGTCATGAGGCTGTCCCGCGCGATGATCGCGCCGAGCGGCATGCCGCTCGCGATCCCCTTGCCGGCCAGCACCACGTCGGGTTCGACGCCGAAGTGCTGCATCGCCCACATCTTCCCGGTCCGCCCCATGCCGGACTGGACCTCGTCGGCCACGAGCACGATCCCGTATCGGTCGCAGATCTCGCGCACCGAGCCGAACCACCCCTCGGGCGGCAGGACGTAGCCGCCCTCGCCCTGGATCGGCTCGACGACAATCGCGGCGACCTCCGACGGTGACACGAGACGCTCGAACAGGATCTCGAGGTGGTGCAGATCGCCGAACACCGTGTGGTACACGCCCGGCAGCAGCGGCCCGAACCCCGCCCGGTACTTCGCCTTGCTCGCGGTGAGCGACACGCTGCCGAGCGATCGGCCGTGGAACGAGCCGATCATCGCGATGACGGCCTGCCGACCCGTCGCGTAGCGCGCCAGCTTGATCGCTCCTTCGACGGCCTCGGTGCCCGAGTTCGTCAGGAAACTCCGAGCACCCTCGGCGAACGGCGCGATCCGATCCAGCTCCTCGCACACGTCCGAGTAGATCGGCAGGTAGAAGTCGCTCGCCGAATAGTGGAGAAGCTCCTCGGCCTGGCGCTGGATCGCCGCGACCACGTCCGGGTGGGCGTGGCCGGTCGACGTGACCGCGATCCCTGCGTTCAGGTCCAGGAAGAGGTTGCCATCGACGTCCTCGATCACGGAGCCGGCGCCGCGCCTCGGCACGAAGTCGTACGCGCGCGGGAGCGACGGGCTCGTGACCCTGTGGTCCCGTTCGATCCGCGCACGCGCCTGCGGCCCGGGGATCTCGGTGACGAGCGCGGGCGCCTCGGCAGTCGCCAGGTCGAGCGTCTCGGCCGTGCTCACTCCTCGATCACCGTGCGCGACTGCTCCCGCAGGTACTGCTGCACGTAGTAGGGGCCGCCGCCGGCCTTGCCGCTGGTGCCCGAACCCTTCCAGCCGCCGAACGGCTGCACGCCGGGCCAGGCGCCCGTGGTCGCTCCGGCCCGCCGGTTCACGTACACGACGCCGGCCTCGATCGTGCTCAGCCACCGGTCGATCTCGGCACGGTCCTCGCTGTAGAAGCCGGCCGTCAGGCCGTACTCCGTGTCGTTGGCCAGACGGATCGCTTCGTCGAGGTCGTCGTAGGGCGCGACCGCGACGAACGGCACGAACAGCTCCTTCTTCCAGATCCACGAGTCGAGCGGGACCTCCGCGACGGTGGGCTGGACGAACGTGCCCTTCCCGAGCTCACCCTCGGTGAGCCGCTCGCCGCCCGTGACCACCGTGCCGTTCTTCTTCGCCTCGTTCGACGCCTCCTCGAACGTGGCCACCGCGCCGTCGTCGATCACCGGCCCGAGATAGACGTCGCGGTCGAGCGGGTCGCCGATCTTGACGTTCTCGGTCTTCTCCCTGAGCCGGCGGACGAACTCGTCGTACACGCTCCGATGCACGTACACGCGCGAGTTGGCCGAGCACTTCTGGCCGCCGAACCCGAACGCCGACCGCAGCACGCCGTCGGTCGCCTTGTCCAGGTCGGCCTTGTCGCTCACGATCGTCGGGTTCTTCCCGCCCATCTCGCAGATCACGGGCTTGGGGAAGTCCTTCGCGAAGCCCTTGTAGATGCCCATCCCGACCTCGTAGGAGCCGGTGAAGGTGATCCCGGCGACGTCGGGGTGGTTGACGATCTCGTCGCCGACCACGCTGCCCGGACCCGAGAGGAAGTGGAAGGCGCCCTTCGGGACGCCGGCGGCCATGTAGATCTCGTACAACTTCAACCCGGTGAAGACACCCATGTGCGCGGGCTTGAACACGACGGTGTTGCCGGCGACCAGCGCGGCGGACGACGGGCCGGCCGCGAGCGCCATCGGGAAGTTGAACGGGCTAATCACGGCCCACACGCCGTACGGGCGCAGGACGTCGTAGTACTCGCCGGGCGAGCCGAGCGACTGCATCGGCTTGCGGAACCCCTCGTTCTGCTCGACCTCGTTGGCGTTCCACCGCAGCAGGTCCGCGGACTCCTCCACGTCTCCGAGCGCCTCGAGCCGGTTCTTGCCGACCTCCATCGCCATCAGCGCCGACAGCTCGTTCCGCTGATCGGACATGATGTCGGCGGCCTCGCGGATGATCGCGACCCGCTCCTGCCAGGGACGGTCGGCCCAGTCGTGGAACGCCTCCTTTGCGGCGGCGACGGCGTCGCGGACGTCCTCGCGCGTCCCGCTCGCGAACTCGCCGATCAGCGAGCCGTCGATCGGCGAATGGGCAGCCTTGTACCCCGAGCCCTCGCGCGCCTCGCCGTTCACGAACAGCGGGTGCTGCTGCCCGAGCCAGGACCGGGCGACCTCGATGCCCTCCTCGTAGGCCTTGTGGAGGTCCTCGTTGTCGGCCGTCATCGTCGCGTAGGTGATGCGGAACCCTTCCTCTGCCATGGAATGCCTCCTGTGCGCGAAAAACGCCGCGTGACCTGGTCGATCTGGGTCTCAATCGTAGCCGCCGGAGCCGGTTTCCCCCAAGTCGGAGGGCTGCGTGGAACTGCCCGATCGATACCGAGATTCGGCGCCCGGCCGGGCGTATCATCAGCCTCCCTTGAGGCTCGTGACCTTCGACCGGCGGGGGCACCGGCGACTGGGAGCGCTCCGGGAAGGGAACGTCGTGGATCTGCCGAGCCTGCTCGGCCACCCCGCGTTCCCGGAGACGATGGAGCGGCTCGTCAGGAGCAACGGGGGAACGGTGCTCGATGCCGCCCGGGCAGCCCTCGAGCGCGACGAGGCAGACGACTTCGTCGTCGAACGACCACGTCTGCTCGCGGCGCTCCTGCCGACCGCGCTCCGTTCGACGGACGCCGTCGAGGGCGGGCGGCCGGCGTTCGGGCCGGACGAGGAGATCCCGTGGCCGTCCGGGGCCGGATGGCTCGAGTTCCACCCGAAGATCGCGGCGGTTCTGCGGCGCGGGGTGGACGACGCGATCACGCCCGAGGAGACGCCCTCGGTCGTCTTCGGCTACACGCTCGTGGGTGACTGGCTCGCACGGCGCGCGAACGGCGATCCGATGCCGACCCCGCGCGGCGTCCCGCTCTCGATCGGCCCGTGCGTGGTGACGGCGGACGAGCTCGATCCGCAGACCGCGTTCGTCACGGTCAGGATCGACGGCGAGGAGTGGGTCAAGGGGAACCTGAACGGCACGGCGCTCGGCCTGCTCCGCGACGTCGCCCGGGCGTCGAAGCAGGAGCGGCTGGAACCTGGCGAGACGTTCGCCTCGGGCCCGTTCGAGATCCCGGGGTTCGAGCAGCGTGTCTGGCCCGGCGCCGAGGTGGAGCTCGAGGCCGAGGGGATCGGGATCCTGCGGAACCGGCTCGGGCAGATGTAGACGCGGTGGCCGACGAGTATGCGTCGGCGACGATCGCTATTGGCACCTGTCGGTGCCATCGCCCGAGCTCACCGCCGCGATCGATAACGATGGCTATCGGTGCGAGGCCACGTTGACCTACTTCTTCGAGCTCTTGCGTTCGGCCCCACGCTCCGCGGCCTGGCGTTTCTCCGCCGCCTTCTTCTTGCGCTCGCGATCGTGCGCCCAGCGCACCCTCGCTCGATCTCCTCGACCCATCTCCTTGCTCCCTCAGTCCTCGTCCTCGTCGCCGCCTTGCGCGAGCTCGGCGCTCCGATGCCGAGCGGCGTCGATCGCGTTCAGGAAGGCCGCGCGGACGCCCGCCTCTTCAAGGTGGCGGATCGCGGCGATGGTCGTCCCGCCCGGCGAGGTCACCATCTCACGCAGCTCGACCGGGTGCTTGCCGGTGTCCCGGAGCATCTTCGCCGACCCCAGCATCGTCTGGATGATGAGCTCGGTCGCGACGTCCCTCGACAGGCCGAGCAGGATGCAGGCCTCGATCATCGCCTCGGCGAGCAGGAAGAAGTACGCGGGGCCGCTGCCGCTGGTGGCCGTGATGGCGTCG
>DATEQE010000374.1:0-2116 GCA_035272825.1 Actinomycetota bacterium | reverse complement strand
GAGGCGCTGCGGCTACACGCCGAGGGTGACACGCGGCTGCCCTCGAAGTCGGCGCTGCTGTGGTCCGACGAGCTCGGCAGCGAGGAGAGGGACGGCCGCATCATGGCGATGCCCGCCTACGTCGGCGGCTCGGTCGCGCTCGTCGGGCTGAAGTGGATCCCGAGCGTTCCGTCGAACCCCTCACGCGGGCTCCCGCGCGGCATCGGGCTTATCGTCCTGACCGATCCCCGGACCGGGCTGCCCGTCGCCGTGATGGACGGCACGATCGTCTCGGCCGTCCGAACGGGCGCCGTGACCGGTGTGACGGCGCGGCGGCTGGCTCGGCCGGGCGCGCGTGTCGCCGCGATCCTGGGCGCGGGCGTCCAGGCCGCGACGCAGCTCGCGGCGCTCGAGGCCGTCCTGCCCGGGCTCGACGAGGTGCGCGTGTGGGACATCGCGCCCGAGCGGGCCGAGGCGTTCCGACGGCGTTCGGACGCCGTGGTCCCGGTGGTGAACGCCGAGGAGGCGTGTCGGGGCGCCGAGGTGATCGTCGCCGCGACGATGGCGCCCGAACCCTACGTGCCGCCCGAGTGGCTGGGGCCGGGGAGCCTGTTCTGCTCGGTCTCCTCACTCGACGCCGAGATCGCCTGCGTAGAGCGCGCCGATCTGGTCGTCTGCGACCTCTGGGAGCACGAGACGGGGCATCATTCGCGACCGCTTGCGCGCGCCCTCGCGGCGGGCGCCATCTCGCGCGGGGACGTGGTCGAGCTGCCGGAGCTGGTGGCCGGACGCCATCCCGGCCGAACGTCGGATGACCAGCGGATCTTCTCGTCGCCGGTCGGGCTCGCGATCGAAGACGTGGCGGCGGCCGCACGCGTCTATCGCAAGGCCGAGGAACTCGGGCTCGGCACCGGGCTGTCGCTGTGGCGGGACCCGATCTGGATCTGATCCTCCTCAGAACTCCAGGTTGCAGTTCTCGCAGAGGAAGACCACTCCGCGCACGTTCAAGCTGTGGCCGCCGCATCGCGGGCACCGGCGGCAGGTACCCGCGACCGCGCAATCGATCGGGTCGGTGGTCTCGCCGGGTTGATCCCAGGTCGTCGTCCCCTCGGACGGCCGGGGGAGCTGGACCGAGAGCAGCTGCAGCGCTTCGTCGCCGCTCAGGAACCCGTGCGGGTGTGCCGCCGCGCGCCCGATGATCAGACCGGCCCCGAGCGCCACCGGGCTCTCGGCCACGAGCGCCTGCCCGCCGCCCCGCAGGACCACCACCCACTCCTCGGAGTCGGGATGCGTGTGCGCGTACGCGATCTGGTTCGGCGTGAATCCCTGGATCGACAGGTAGTAGTCCGAGCCCTGGCTGATCGGCACCCTGCGGAACCCCGACGTGCACAGCGCCACGAGGTCCTCGGCCAGCATCCCGAACACCCCAAGGTTGTCCAGGACCTCGGCGAGGTCGCCCACCTGATGCTTCGTCGCCTCGCCCGGACCCACCTCGGTCGCCACGTCCGAAGCTTGCCACTGTCCGCGGGGGCGTGCATCGCGACGCCGGTTCGGCGGGAGCTATCATCGCGCTCGACGCCCGAGGGACCGATCCGGAGGGAACGATGACCACCGAGCTGCTGGTCGTGGGCGGGGAACGCGTCCCCGCCGCCGAAGAGGGTACCTTCACCGTCATCGAGCCCGGGAACGGCTCCGCGCTCGCCGAGGTGGCCGAGGCGGGCCCGGAGGACGCTCGCCGGGCCGTCGACGTCGCGGTCCGGGCGTTCGAGGAGGGTCCGTGGCCGAGGACCTCGGCGACCGGACGAGGGCGGGTGCTGCTCCGTGCCTCGGTGCTGGTCAGGGAGCGGCTCGAGGAGCTCGCGCAGATCGAGGCCCGGAACGTGGGCAAGCCGATCCGCGACGCGCGGGACGAGATCGGGATCGTCGCTGACACCCTGGAGTACTGGGGCGGCGCGGCCAACAAGATCTTCGGCGAGACGGTGCCGGTCCAAGATCCGGGTCTCGACGTCACGCTCCGCGAACCCGTGGGCGTCTGCGCGCTCATCACGCCGTGGAACTTCCCGCTCGTGATCGCGACGTGGAAGATCTCTCCGGCTCTCGCGTGCGGGAACACGATCGTCGTCAAGCCGGCGTCGCT
>DATEQE010000373.1:0-6068 GCA_035272825.1 Actinomycetota bacterium | reverse complement strand
GTCGCCTGATGTGCGGTGAATCCCTCCATAGGAACGAGCGCCCTCCGACGACGTCTCCCTCACGACACCAACGCGTTCCGCCGGCTCGTCGAGGGGAAGTCTCGACGTCGGTTCGACGGTCACGCCCCCGGGGAAGGTGAGCATGTTGTACTCCAGGCACGTGTGCCGTGGCAACCCGAAGACGACGACGCATCGGGTCTCTCGATGTTTCTCACGTTCGGTCGCAACGGCTCGGCATGCCGTCGTGTGGAGGCGAAATGACCGAGGGAACCGCGCGTTCGTCCGACCGCTAGGAACCGGGGGGTGTCGCCGGCGGCGTTCGGAAACGTCCGGCGAGACGCGCCAGCAAGCCGGTCAGCGAGAAACGCCCCGACTGCTGCTGCATGGCACGCATCTGATCGAGGGTCAGCTGCTTGAGGTATCGATAGATCAGCAACGCGGCCGCGAGCATCACGCCGAAGCCCGTGGCCGCGACCCACAGCAGGTCGGGGACGACCATCAGGAACACCATCAGCATCAGGAAGCCGACCAGGAACGCCAGCAGCGACCACTTGATGCGCCGGGCGAGATGTGTGTACAGCGAGGTTCGGCTGACGGCCTCGACCAGCCGGGGATCCTCCTCGGCGAGACGTTGTTCGATCTCGTCGAGGATTCGCTGCTCGTCGGGTGACAGTGGCATGGGCTCCCGGCTCCGGCCTCGGTTGCGGTCATACGATTATAGGAACGACCTCCGCCAGTGGAAGGGGCCTTCGACGGAGGGCGGCCGCGCCGAGGGCGGGACGTTCAGCGATCGCGACCGCGTTCGAGCAGGGCCGCAGGCACGGCCGATCCCGGTCCGAACCGCCGATCGATCCGATCCACCGCGCGTTCGACGTCGCCCCACCGCTCGCTCCGCAGCAGCGCGAGCTGCTCCTCCCCCGCCGGCATCAGGCCGGTCGCGGCCACACCGAGCAATCGGACGCGCCGGCGGGCCCCCGGGAGGGCGGCGAACAGCTCCCCGACCACCTCGTACAGGTCCGCGGCGACGTCGGTCGGCGCCGGGAGCGTTCGCGAACGCGTGAGCGTCGTGAAGTTCGCGAGCCGGATCTTCAGGGTGACCGTCCGGGTCCGGAACCCGTCCTCGCGCAGCCGGGCGGCCACCCGCTGTGAGAGCGAGAGCACCTGGCGGAGCAGCTCGCGCTGATCGTCAAGGTCGCGGTCGAAGGTCTCCTCGTGGCTGACCGACTTCGGCGCCTCGTAGGGCACGACCGTCCGGTCGTCCACCCCACGGGCCAGGTCCCTGAGGTCGCGCGCGTGCCGTTCGCCCATGAGCCTGCCGAGCACCCCGACCGGCGTCCGGCCCAGGTCGCCGACGGTCCGCACGCCGAGCCGCCCGAGCGTCTCGGCCGTCTTCTCGCCCACCCCCCAGAGCGCCCGCGCGGGGAGCGGGTCCAGGTAGGCGTCCACCTCGTCGGCGCGCACGACCACCATCCCGTCGGGCTTGGCGTCGCGCGAGGCGAGCTTGGCGACCAGCTTGGTGGGCGCGATGCCCACGGAACACCGCACCCCGATGCCGTCCTGGACCTCTCTGCGGACCTTGCGTCCGATCTCCTCGGGCTCACCGAAGAGCAGGTGCGCACCGGAGACGTCGAGGAACGCCTCGTCGAGCGAGATCGGCTCGACGACCGGGGTGACCGCCATCAGGATCTCGCGGAAGCGGTTGGAGTGCACCTTGTAGGACTCGAAGTCGGGCGGGACGAAGACCACGTCCGGACACAGGCGCCGAGCGCGCACGGCGGGCATCGCGCTCCGGATGCCGAACGCCCGGGCCTCGTACGACGCCGACATCACGACCCCGCGCGTCCCGGCGCCGCCCACCGCGACCGGCTTGCCCGAAAGGCTCGGGTCCTTCAGGGTCTCGACCGACGCGTAGAACGCATCGAGATCGACGTGCAGGATCGGCTCGCTCGACCTCGCGCGGGTCATCGTCGCGGAGCGTACCGCCGCCACGGACGTGACGAGCGGCGTCATCGGCCGGCCGAGCCGCCGCTCGAATGCCAGAGCTTGCGGGGGACGGCCGCACCGGGGGATGGCCCCTCGTGGGCGAGCGCCTCCGCGAGCCGTCCCTGCCGCCGGGCGTGCAGCAGCGCCGTCAGATCCCACACGTCCTCGGCCACCACCGAGACACCCTTGTACCCGGTCCGCCGGACGGTCCCCACCACGGCGAGCACGAACGAGTGGAACACGGTCTTGGCGACCTTCGGCTGCACGCTCTCGAACACGGTCACGTCGACCGGCCCCGTCGCGTCGTCCAGCGTGAGGAAGATGATCCGCTGGCCGCTGCGGATCGCCGGCGTCTGCGACGCCACCTTCACGCCGGCCACCATCACGTGCTCGTCCGAGCGGCACGTGTGCAGGTCCCTCGAACGGATCACGCCGAGATCGGCGAGCAGCGGTTCGAAGAAGCTCACGAGGTGCCGGCTCGCGTCCAGCCCTAGCACCTCGAGCTCGGCCCGCACCCGCTCCGCGTCGGTGTACTCGGGCAACGCGAGCCGATCCGCCGCGCCCCCCAACAGGTCGAACGCCAGCTGATCCCCCTCGCGCTGCGGCACGGTGGTCATCGCCGCATACAACCGATCCCGCCGCGTCCCCCTCCCGATCCCGTCGAACCCCCCCGCATGCGCGATCGCCTCCACGACAGGTTTGGCAACGTTGGTCCGCCGAAGGAAATCGCCCACGTCGTCGAACGGCCGATCGGCACGCGCCTGCAAGATCGACCGGATCTCGGTGTCCGAGATCCCGTGCACGTCCTGCAACGCGAGCCGGATCCCGTAGCACTGGGGCTCGACGTTCGTATGGCGCGCTGAGGTCGGGGGCTCGGTCCGGGCTGCTCGTCTCCGCCTTCGCACATGGTCCGTGCTCGTGGACATTCGTTGGCTTCGGCTCCGCTCGACGACGCCCGGACCGACCCCCTCCCCGCGCGCCGGCGCGGCCGCAGCCCGGGCCGGTGCCCCGACCTCAGCGCGCCCATCGACTTCCTCATCAGCGTCGATGTGCGGAGCCACCTCGACCACGTACTCCGGCTCCGACCGGTTCACGTCCAGCGGCAGGATCGGGATCCCGTGCTCGCGCGCGTCCTCGAGCAGCAACCGCCGCGGGTACATCCCCGGGTCGTGCGTGAGGATGCCTGCGAGGAAGTGCGCCGGGTAGTGCGTCTTCAGCCAGGAGGACTGGTACGTCGGGACAGCGAACGCCGCCGCGTGCGCCTTGCAGAACCCGAAGCTCGCGAACTCGGCCACCGCGGTCCAGGTCCGTTCGGCGACGCTGGCGGGGACGCCGCGTCCGGTGGCCCGCTGGAGGAAGTCGGCTCGGAACCCCGGGAGCAGGTCCTCGCGATCTAGGTGGCGGCGGACGTGGTCGGCGTAGGTCAGGTCGTAGCCCGCCATCGCGGCGAGGGTCCGGAGCACCTGCTCGTGGTAGACGATCACGCCGAACGTCTCGCGGAGCGCCGGCCGAAGCGCCGGGTGCGCGTACGTCGGCGCCTCCATCCCGGCGCGCCGGCGCAGGTAGGGGTTGATCATGTCCGACTTGACCGGCCCGGGCCGGAACAGCGAGATGTCGACGATCAGGTCCTCCCACCGGGTCGGCTGGAGCTTCTGCAGGAGCTCGCGCTGGCCCGGGGACTCGATCTGGAAGCATCCGAGGGTGTCGGAGGCCCGGATCAGCTCGAACGTCGGCTCGTCGTCGAGCGGGATCTCGTCGAGGTCGACCTTCACGTGCTCGGTGCGCGCGATCTCGTCCAGGGCGTGGCGCATCGACGAGAGCATCCGCACGCCGAGCACGTCGAGCTTCAGATACCCGAGGAGCTCGACGTCGTCCTTGTCTGCCTGGATCACGCGGTAGCCCTGGAACGAGCGTTCGAGCGGGACCCTGGTCACCAGGTCGTCGTTCGACAGCACGATGCCCGAGGGGTGGAGCGCGATGTGGCGCGGGAAGCCGTCCAGGCGCTCGGCCACGCGGAACAGCTGCTCGAGCTGGCCCGCGTTCAGGTTGCTGCCCACGAGCTCGGGCAGGCGTTCGATCGCGACCCGCAGGTCGTGGGCGCCGATGTGCGGGAAGGACTTGGCGACCACGTCGACCTCGGGCTCGGGCAGGCCGAGCGCCTTGCCCACCTCCCGGACGGCGGCGCGGGCGCGGTACGTGTCGACCATCGCGACGCACGCGCACCGATCGTCGCCGTAACGCGAGAGCACCATGTCGTAGACGTCCTCGCGGCGAGCCGATTCGACGTCGACGTCGATGTCCGGGAGCTCGTCGCGCATCGGGTTCAGGAACCGTTCGAACGCGAGATCGTGCCGGACCGCGTCAACGTCGGAGATGCCGACGAGGTAGCAGACGAGCGAGCCGGCGGCGCTCCCCCGGCATGCGCACCGGATCCCCATCGCCCGCACGTCGGCGACGATGTCGGCGACCGTCAGGAAGTACGCCGAGTACCCGAGGCGGTGGATCATCGCGAGCTCGTGGTGCAGCCGGTCCTTCACGCGAGCGGTTGGCCGCATCCCCCGGCGCTCGAGACCGCGCCAGCTGCGTTCGGCCAGGACCGAGGAGGCGTTGCGCCCCCGCGGCGTCGGGAAGTCGGGGAAGCGGACCGTGCGCAGCCCGAGGTCGAACGCGCACGACTCGGTGATCTGCAGCGTCGCCGTCACCAGGTCGGGTCGCTCGTGGAACAACGCCCGCATCTCGGTGGCCGGCTTCAGCCACCCCTCCGCGTTGCGGCGCGACACGTTGGACCGGTTGATCGGGACGAGCTCGCGCATGCACTCGAGCGCGTCGGCCATGAACGCGTCCTCCGGGACGAGGTACCGGACCGGATTGGTCGCGATCGCTCGGAGCTCGGCGCGATCGGACAGCCGGAGGAGTGCGCGGATCTCCCGGTCCGAGTCTTGCTCGAGGCGGTGCTGCACGGCGACGAACGCGCGCTCGCCGAACGCCTCCCGGTACGGCATCGCCGCGCGACGCCCGGCGTCGATCCGCCCCGCGAGGACGAGTGCGCCGGGCGGCGAGGACGGTCCCAGGAGCGCGACGAGCCCACCGGCGTGCGCGCAGATCTGCTCGGGGGTGAGCGAGGGATCGCCGCGCTCCCCCGTCATGTGCGCGTCGGTGACCAGCCGGCACAGGTTCGCGTACCCGGCCGCGTCCCGTGCGAGCAGGATCACGCTCGCGTCCGCCGACGGACGTCCGGATCGAGGCAACGGCAGCGTCCCGGGCTCCCGGACGGTGAGCGACGCGCCGAGGATCGGACGGACGCCTTCGCGCTCGCAGGCGTCGACGAACCGGGCGGTGCCGTAGAGCCCGTCGCGGTCGGCGAGCGCGACCGCCGGCATCTGCAGCTCGGCGGCCCGGCGCGCGAGCGCTTCGGGGGAGAACGCGCCCTCCTTCAGCGAGAAGAAGGAACGGACGTCGAGGTGGACGAACCCGCCGGGCATCTCACCGCTCCGGTGGGACGACCGGAGCCGCTACACGCGCTCCCAGACCTCCGGGTCGTGCGCGAAATGCACGCGTGCCGGCTCCAGCGACCGCAGGCGTTGCACCGAGTCCGAGTACGCGGGGTGCTTCGCGGCCGAGGCGCCGGACGCGCTCGGCTCGGTCGCGCCCTCCCACTCGAGCTTCGACTGCACCGCCTGACCCGCGAGCACGATCGTGCCCTCGGAGGTCACCACCACGAGCGACTGGTGCCCGGCCGTGTGGCCCGGCGTGGGGATCACCCGCAGACCCGGCGCCACCTCCGCCTCGCCCTCGAGTACCTCGTAGGAAAGGCCGGGCGCGTCGATCCACTCGGGGACCGTGTAGTCGGGCTCGTGCACCATCGCCCACTCGGCGCGCTGGACGAAGATCGGGATGCCGGGGAGCCGGAAGTTCTGCCCGCTGTGGTCGAAGTGCAGGTGGCAGTTGGCGGCGCCGGTCACGTCCGCGAGCGAGATCCCGTGCTCGGCGAGCGCATCCTCGATCGCCGTCACGCGCGGCGTGAACGTCTCCTCGATCTCGGCGTTGCCGAACCCCGCACCGTTGTCGAACAGGAAGACGCCGTC
>DATEQE010000372.1:0-3706 GCA_035272825.1 Actinomycetota bacterium | reverse complement strand
CATCTCGCCGTGCGTCAGGGTCGGGCCGTCCTCGACCACGAGCACGCGCTTGCCCCCGATCGCGTGGGGGTCGTCCACCGTCACGCGGCTGTTGGCCTTGACGACCGTCGCGGACGGGTTCACGCGGCGGATCGTGTCCATCAGCGCGTTCACCTGTTCGATCGACGCCGAGTCCATCTTGTTGATCACGATCACGTTGGCCATGCGCAGGTTGGCCTCGCCGGGGTGGTAGCGGGTCTCGTGACCGGCGCGGAGCGGATCGGCGACCACCACGTGGACGTCCGTTGCGTAGAAGGGCAGATCGTTGTTCCCGCCGTCCCACAACAGCACATCGCACTCGGCCTGCGCCTGCTTGAGGATGTCGCCGTAGTCGACGCCGGCGTAGATGATCGTGCCCGAGGTGATGTGGGGCTCGTACTCCTCGCGCTCCTCGATCGTGGTGTCGTAGCGGTCGAGGTCCTCGAGCGTCGCGTATCGCTGCACCCGCTGCGCCTCGAGGTTCCCGTACGGCATCGGATGCCGAACCGCAACGACGCGCTTCCCGGCGCCCTTGAGCGTCTCGGCGATCGCGCGAGTCGTCTGGCTCTTGCCGGAACCCGTCCGCACGGCGCAGACGGCGACGACGGGAACGGTGGCCGTCAGCATCGTCTCGCGCGGGCCGAGCAGCTCGAAGTTCGCGCCGGCCGCGAGCACCTGGCTGGCCTTGTGCATCACGTACTCGTGGCTCACGTCCGAGTAGCTGAAGACGACGTCGTCGATGCGCTCGTCCTTGATCAGCTGCGTGAGCTCGCTCTCGTCGTGGATCGCGATCCCGTTCGGGTAGCGCTCGCCGGCGAGGCTGGGCGGGTACCTCCGATCGTCGATGAACGGGATCTGCGTCGCGGTGAACGCGACGACCTCGTAGCGACGGTCGCCGCGGTAGGCGACGTTGAAGTTGTGGAAGTCGCGCCCGGCGGCTCCCATGATGAGGACACGACGCGGCATGGCCGGGGTCCTTTCCGAGGGTCCGAGGGTTTGATGCGCGGGAGAACCTCGCCGGCTCGCGCACGGCGGGACCCCGGCGAGGCCCGCTCTTCAGGGACGAATCTACCCGGCACAGGCGGCTCCCGGCATCAGCCCTTCGGCCACGGCTCCTCGACCCACCCCGGCGCTCCCACCCGCCCGAACGGGCGGGCGAAGTGGCTCACCGCGACGGTCCAGCCCTCGTCCCGGGCCTGTCCCACGAGACGGACGCGCGATCGGCTCGCCTCGTCCGCGTCGACGTCGTGGTTCGAGGGGTGGTCCGGCCTCGAAACCTGGATCGGGGTGTGCAGGAGATCGCCGGTGAACAGCATCGACCGGTTACCATCCTGGAGCACCGCAGACCGGTGGCCAGGCGTGTGACCCGGCGCATGCACCACGCGCACGCCCGGCCACACCTCGTGGTCCTCGGCGGCCAGATCGACCATCCCGAGCTCGAACAGACGCTGCATCGCGCCGCGAGCCCAGTTGGGATGGTCCGCTCCCACGGATCGAGACCAGTCCGCCGGATGCACCACGTGCACGGCGTTCGGGTAGCGCGGTTCGCCGTCCGCGACCGAGCCGCCCGCGTGGTCCGCGTGCAGATGGGTGTGGACGACCAGCCGAACGTCGGCCGGATCGGCCCCGGCGATCCGGAGCGCCTCCTCGAGCGGCGTGTGCTCGGCCCACGGACGGACGGGCGGAAACGGACTCACACCCGCATCGACCAGCACCAGACCGGTCGGCGTCCGGACGGCGAACGCGTGGACGTGCCACGGCCACGCGTCCTCGCCCACGAACGCCCACGGGTAGCGAGCGCGCTCAGCGTTCCAGTCGACCTCGGCGCCCGGCAACTCGTCCGAGAGCTCGAGCGGCGCGTAGCCCTCGCAGACCACCGAGACCTCGACGCCTCCGATCCGGATCGGCTCGTGCATCCTGCCCCGACCCTACAGCCGCGCCTGGACTTCGCCCGTGGCCGTCTGGTCGAACTGCGGGTACGGGAACGCCGAGGGCGCGAAGTTCTGCTCCGAGTGCGGCGCGAGGGTCGACGCGCCCGCCGACGTCACCGGGTCGACCGCGCTCGGGGAACGGCTCGACCCCAAGTCGATGCGCAAGGTGCTGTCCCGGTACTTCGCCGAGATGCAGGGCGACCCTCGCTTGCCTGTTACCTCTGCTTCGCAGCGAGGAAACGCCGGGATCACTCACCGAGGTCGGTGGGCGTGTCGACGTCGAACAGGGTTCGGAGCTCGGGGTCGAGCGGGAGCCAGGTCGTTTCGTCGATCACCGCGAGCCGGAGCGCATCGAGCAGATCTCGGAGTGCCCGACGTCCGTCGTGCAACAGCGTGTGAGCGACCTCGACCGCCCTCGCGGTCCGGACGACGCTCGGCAACGGGCGGAACCGATCGCCGTCCTGCAGCGCCACCGCTTCGACGTCGGCCTCCCCAACGACCTGCAGCATCTCGAGCAGGACCCGGGTCTGCAGGTCCGGCATGTCGCCGCCCGTGACCAGCGTGAGCTCGGTCCCGACGGCGAGCAACCCGGCGTGGACCCCGGCGAGCGGACCTTCGCCCTCGGACGGATCTCGCGCGAATCGCGCGGGAGCACCGATAGGCATCGCGGGTTCGGGGGCGTCGGGGGCGAGGACGACGATGACCTCCGAACACACCTCGCCCAGACGAAGGACGGCGTGCTGCAGCATCGGCATCCCGCGGTACGGCTCGGCGAGCTTGTCCCGGCCGAACCGCGTCGAGCGTCCGCCCGCCAGGACGACGCCCGTGACCTCAGGCAGGCCGGTCCCCCGTCGGCCGTTCGGGCGCCCGGTTCTGCACGAACTGGAACCCGAACCGTCCCTTGATGCACAGGTGGCCGCTCGTCACGTCGTTGTCCGAGGGCGAGGTCACCTTCACGATCGAGTTGTCCTGCACGTGGACCTCGAGATCGCAGCCGACGCCGCAATAGGGGCAGATCGTCTCGGTGACCGTCTGCCGCGACTCGTCCCAGGTGCCGGCCTCGCGCATCTCGTGCTCGCTCGTGAACATCAGCGCGCCGGTCGGGCACACGCCGATGCAGTTCCCGCAGTACACGCACGCGGAATCCGGCAGCCCAACGTCGAACTCGGTCGAGATCCGCGCGTCGAACCCTCGACCCGCCACCGAGATCGCGAACGTGTTCTGTGCGTCGATTCCGCACGCCTCCACGCACTTGTAGCAGAGGATGCACTTGGAGTAGTCGCGGACGTAGAGCTCGTTGTCCACCTTGACCGGCTGGTGGACGGTCTCGGCCGCCGTGCCGTCCGGCTCGTGATGGTGTCCGGCGTGCCGGGCGTCGCGCTCGCCCGCCGCCGCGGGCTCGGCCGGCGCGCCGTAGCGCGCGGGATCCGCGCCGTAGTCGGTCTGCCACCGTTCGACGTCGGGACCCGTGAGCCCGACGTCGACGCTCGAACCCAGGAACTCGAGCACCATCTTGCGCGAGAGGCGAACGCGTTCGGAGTCCGTCTTGACCTTCATCCCCGTCTCCGCCTTGCGGGCGCACGAGGGGACGAGCACGCGCGAGCCCTCGAGCTCGACGACGCAGACCCGGCACGCGTTGACGGGCGTGAGGTTGTCGGCGAAGCAGAGGGTCGGCGTGTCGACGCCCTCCCCGCGGAGCGCGTCCAGGATCGTCGAGCCATCGGGGACGCGGACGGCCCTGCCGTCGACCTCGAGAT
>DATEQE010000371.1:0-5567 GCA_035272825.1 Actinomycetota bacterium | reverse complement strand
CCATCGCACGAACGGTCGCGAGCGCGCGGAGCACTCGGGCCTCGACCGTCCCCATACCCTTCAGCTCCGCGGCCGCCTCCTCGCACCTCCGCGCCACCTCGTGGGCGGGAGTGGGACCGAAGACGCTCGACCCCAGGGTTCCTCCGAGGGCCTCCATCTCCTCCGAGACGGAGTGCGCGCGACGAGCATGCTCGAGCGCGAGCTGGAACGACTCGTCGGCGGCCGCGAATCGGGAGTGCGTCCAGTGGATGTCGCCGAGCGCCCGGTGGGTGCGGGCAAGCCCAAGATCATCGCCGAGGTCCGCGAACACGCGCATGAGCTTCTGGACTTCGGCCATCGCTCCAACGCGGTCCTGCGGGTACTCCCAGAACAGGACACCCAAGATGATCGCGTGGGCCCGAAGACCACGATCACCCGCGGCTTCCGCGAGCTCGACGGCCTCGGCGAGCACCGGCTCAGCGCCGGCGAGGTCGCCCGCCTCCCCCATCGCCTGGCCGAGGAGCGGAAGCATCGCCCGTCGCTCGGGGTGCTCCCGTGGAAGGAGTGAGGCGGCTCGTGAGAGCAGATCGGTGGCGGCCGACATGTCCCCCCGCGCGAACGCTCGGCGTCCGGCGGCCACCAATCGTCGGGCGGCACGAACCGCGAGTTCGTCCTCTCCGCTAACGCCGAGCTCCGCTCGATAGCGATGAGCCGACTCGAGGTGGTAGCCGACCACCTCTTCATACTCCGTGACGCGCTGGCCGGCCTTACGCTCCAGCCAGTCGGCGAACCGCTCGTGCAGGTCGGCGCGGATCTCCTTCGGGATGCCGCGGTAGGCCGCCTCCTGGATCAGGATGTGATGGAAGCGGAAGGCATCCTCTCCCGAGAAGCTCGAAGGCTCAGGCCGGATCAGGTCCTTGCGGACGAGCGTCTGCAGGTGACCTCCCACCTGCGGCCGCATGCTCTCGGGCGCCAGCTCGGCGACCGCTCCCCACCAGAAGACCTTCCCCACCACCGCCGCGCAACGGATGACATCACGTTCGGCTGGCGTGAGCCGATCGAGACGCGCGCCCAGGAGCGCGTGGATCGAGGCCGGCACGGCGAGGTCGGAGAGGTCCCGGGTGCCGATCCATCCCGCGTCGGCACCCCGCAGCAGGCCGTCGTCCTCGAGCATCCGGAGCATCTCCTCAAGGAAGAGCGGGTTGCCGCCCGCCGACTCGGTGATCCGCTCGGTCGCCCGCTCGTCCAGGAGCACGCCGCCGAGGAGACCCGCGATCAGCTCCGCGCTCTCGTCGTCACGCAGGGGCTCGAGCGGCAGCGACATGGCGTTGGCCGCCCCCCTCCCCAAGGTGGGACGAGCATCCATCAGGTCGGGTCGCGCCAGGACGAGCATCAGGAGCGCGACGTCGTGGCACCAGCCGACGAGGTACTCCACGAGGTCCAGAAACGTCGGTTCGGCCCACTGGAGGTCGTCGATCACCAGCACGACGGGACGATCGCGGCCCAGCCATTCCAGGAAGCGGCGGATCGCCCAGAAGGTCTCCTGGAGCCCGGGCGTCGCGGGTGAGAACCCGATCACACCCGCGACCCGCTCGGCGATCAGCTCCGCGTCGTCGGCGCCGACGAGCGTCGTGTCGATCTTGGCGGCGGCGGCCTCGGGTGCATCGTCGTTCGTGATCGAGCACGCCTGCTTCACGAGGTTGGCGATCGGCCAGAAGGTGATGGCATCACCATAGGGAAGGCACCGGGCCCGAAGAACCAACGCCCGGTCTCCAACGGCGGTCTCGAATTCGCGGGAGATCCGCGACTTGCCCACGCCGGCGGATCCGAGGATCGTGAGGAGGACACACCCCCGCAGCTGTTCGCTCCGTCGGAACGCCGATCCGATCGCCGAGAGTTCTGTCTTGCGGTCGACGAGCGGAGGATCCCGTCGCGTCCCGACATCTGAGGGACCCGCCTCCACCTCGATCAGCCGGTGCGCGATGACGGGTACCTGTTTGCCCTTCAGCTCGAGCGGGTCCGTCGCCTCCGCTCGGATGCGATCTCGAAGGAGCGAAAACGTCTGCGGGCCGAGGAGGACCTCACCCGGGGAGGCGACCTGCTCCAGCCGGGCCGCGAGGATCACGGCGTCGCCGACGACGAGAGCCTGGCCAGCAGCGGGGTCACCGACCACGACCTCGCCGGTGTTGACTCCGATGCGTATCCGGAGCTCCACGCCCAAGCGCGCATGCAGCGCGGCGTTGAGCTCGACGAGGGCTGTGCGCATGCCGGCTGCCGCCCGGACGGCACGGAGCGCATCGTCCTCGTGGAGCAGCGGAACACCGAAGACCGCCATCACCGCATCGCCGATGAACTTCTCGACCGTGCCGCCGTGAGCCTCGAGTACCGTCCGCATCTCTTCGAAGAAGCGGGACATCACCTCTCGCATCGACTCCGGATCGAGCCGCTCGGCCAGCGGCGTCGAACCCGCGACGTCGCAGAAGACCACGGTCACGGTCTTGCGGGCGCCGTGCGGTGACGGACCCGTCCCCGGGAGTGGACTCGCGCACGACATGCAGAACCGGGCGCCGGCAGGGTTGCTCTGGCCGCAGACCGAACACACCAGCATGCCGTCGAGTGTAGGTCACGCGTCGAGCGGGCTTGCGCGCCAGGGCAACCCGAGCATACGATGAGGGGTCCGGACGCGGTCGACGGGAGGGGGCCCACGATGACGGACACGAGTCATTTCCCTGTGCTCAGCGAAGTCAGCGGCGGCGAGTCGCGGAGTCTCGAGGGAACCGAGTTGGGCACGACCGTCCTTCGAGACGAGATCGCGGAGCGCCAATCCGAACCGGGCACATCGATCGGATTCGTGCACATCGTGCTGACTCGATCGAGGGCGAAGTCGGCAGACGTGGTCGCCCGCGTCGTCTTCAACTTCGACAGCGGTGACACGCTTGCCGCCATGGGCGCGCTTCCGTTCCACGAACAAGAGGACTTCGACGACGGGAAGTTGGCTATCACCGGTGGCACGGGCGAGTACGAGAGGTGGAGGGGCGTCCTTACCGTCCATCGAGAGGGGCCCCACCGCTGGTCGGTCGACGGTGGTCCGTAAGGAGACGGCCGGTCAGTCGGCGGACGCGCGAGGGGAAGGAGATCGACCATGCAGGAATCGACGTACGGGTTCCCGGCGGTGAGCGATGACGCCATCGAGGCTCCAATGGCATTCGCCGAGGTGGGGCCGGGCACCAGCATCCTGCGCGACGAGACCGTCTACGACGCCATCGACGATGACTTCGGCAAGGGCCCGGAGAGCGGGCGGGTCCACATCGTGGCGCTGAAGCCGACGGCACTCGGCGAGGGTACCGTCGTGACCCACGTCGTCTTCCGCTTCCTCGACAAGCCAGCATCGACGCTGACGGCGTCGGGGGTGCTGCCCCAGCACGCCGACGACACGGTGGGCTCCGGACGGCTCGGCATCACTGGGGGAACCGGCAAGTTCAAGGCGACGCGGGGAGAGCTCGTCGTCCGCTCGAGGAACCCGCACCGTTGGTCCCTCGACGGGACCCCGTGAACCTGCTCGGTCCCGCCGGTCAGCGTTCGAGGATGGCGTCGAGGCCAGAGCCGAGCGCTTCCTGCGAGAGCGGTCCGCTCCATGTGTGTACGAGCTCACCCGCCGGGTCGTAGAACAGCGTCACGGGCTGGCCGAGCAGCCCAAGGCCGTCGCGGATCGCGCCGCTCGGGTCGTACACGCTCGGATAGGTCCACCCGTACTCGCGGATGAAGTCCCGTGCCGATCCGCGCTCGTCCAGGATGTCCACGCCGATGAACCGGACGCGGTCGCCGTACCTCCGGTGCGCCGCCGCGAGGAGCGGCGCCTCCTCCCGGCAGGGACCGCACCACGACGCCCACACGTTGACCACCACCGGCGTGCCTTGCAGCTCGCCGAGCGCGTGCCGGTAGTCCGCGAGCGTGAACTCGGGCAGAGCGGTCGGGTCGGTGGGGAGTCGTGCGGGCGTCGACGGAGGGTTCGAGCCGCACGCCGCCGCGAGCAATGCCCAGCAGGCGAGCGCGAGACCGAGACGGCGGAGCGTCATGGACCGCATGGTAGAACCGACGGCGTGGACGACGTTCGGACCAGGGAGCCCCGCGCCCGAGGCCTGTCGCTCGCGAGCCCGGTGGGCGCGATCGACCGCCAGCTCGCCGCGCGCCGGGTCGGCCTGAGGACGAAGGGCCCGCCGGCTTCCGAGGTCCTGGCCGACCAGGGGATCGGGACCGTCCGCGACCTCCTGCACCACTACCCGCGCCGCTACATCGACCGCTCCCAGGTGTCGCGGATCGGGGAGCTCAAGATCGGCACCTTCGCGACCGTGATCGCGCGTGTGAAGCGGGTCACCAAGCGGCAGACCCGGCGCCGGCAGTCGATGGTCACGATCACGCTGTACGACGGCTCGGGCTACCTCGACCTGACGTTCTTCAACCAGCCCTGGACGGGTTCGATGTACAAGGAGGGCTACGAGGTCGCGGTCTCTGGCATCGCGCAGCTGTACCGAGGGCGGCTCCAGCTCGCGAACCAGGAGATCGAGCTGCTCACGGGCGACGATCGGGACCTGGTGCACACGGGGCGGATCACGCCGATCCACCGAGCGTCCGAGGGCATCACGACGCGGACGATCCGCGAGCTCGTATGGCGCGCACTCGGACGACTCGGTCCGATCCCCGACCCGATGCCCGGGGACCTGATCCGCGCGGAGGCGTTGCCGCCGTTCGACCGGGCGATCCGTGACATCCACTTCCCCGGCTCGCAACCGGAGCTGGCCGCCGCGATCGAACGGCTGAAGTTCGACGAGCTGTTCGTACTCGAGCTCGGGCTCGCGTTCCGAAAGCATCGAGTCGAACGCGCCGAGATCGGCGTGGCGCACGTGCCGGACGGACCGCTGCTCGAGCGCCTGTACCGAACGCTGCCGTTCGAGCCCACCGCAGCGCAGCGCCGGGCCACCGAGGAGATCGACCGCGCGATGGCGCGCTCGCGACCGATGAACGTCCTGCTGCAGGGCGACGTCGGCTCGGGCAAGACGCTCGTCGCGTTGCACGCGGCCCTCGTCGCGACCGGATCGGGCCACCAGGCGGCGATCATGGCTCCCACCGAGGTGCTCGCGGGACAGCACTTCCGCCAGGTCGAGGGGCTCCTGGGTGCTTCGGGGGTCCCGTACCTGGAGCTCGCGCCTCCGGCGAGCGCGGACGGGGCCCAGGCCTCGTTGTTGGAACCGGATCCCGACGAGGACGTCGCACCGCGCGTGACGTACGCGTTGCTCACCGCCGCGGTGATCGGGAAGGACCGAGCCAAGATCCTCGAGGGGATCGCGGCAGGAGACGTCGACCTCGTCGTGGGGACGCATGCCCTGGTGCAGGAGGGAGTGGCGTTCGCGGACCTGTCGCTGGCCGTCATCGACGAACAGCATCGGTTCGGCGTCCACCAGCGGATGGCGCTCAAGGGCAAGGGGGCGTCGCCGGACGTCCTGATCATGACGGCGACGCCGATCCCGCGGACGCTCGCGCTCACCTACTACGGCGATCTGGACGTCGTGGTCCTCGACGAGATGCCGAAG
>DATEQE010000370.1:0-3476 GCA_035272825.1 Actinomycetota bacterium | reverse complement strand
TAGTTCCGGTCGCGGGTGGGGACGGGTGATCATGAGGACGATGCCGGGCCCCGACGCCCTGACGCGAGTGACCGTTCCGATGCGAGCGGGCGACCGTCGCGGCCGCCGGTTTGCAGGGGACGGCGCTGAAGTCACGATGTCGGCCGCAGTCATTTTGGGTTGATCCGATCGGGCGGGAAGGCTGGAGCGAGTGACGGACCGTTTTCCTTGCACGACTCGGAAGAGCGGGCAGGAATCCTTGCCATTTCTGAGGGCAGAATTGCGGTAATTGCCGTGACGACGTCGCGTTGGAGACGGTCTGAAGACGGTCGGAGCGACCACCGCCAGCGCCTCGAGATCGTGTGACAGGCCACTCACCTGCGGGTTTGCGGGGTAGGCCCCCGGGGATTCGAACCCCGAACCTGCGGATTAAGAGTCCGTTGCTCTGCCAGATTGAGCTAGAGGCCCGCCGCAGTGTAGCAAGCGGTCGGTCGCCTCATGGCCTTGCCAGCAGCGCCTTGACGCCGACGATGATCGCGGCGATGAGCAGGGCGATCGCCCCGTGGCCGATCGCTCGGCGGTGCCGGACGCCGCCCGCGCGCGCGACGGCGTAGGCCGTGACGCCAACCAGCGCGGCCGTCGCGAAGGCCGCGACGTCCAGAGCCCGGTCGAGCGGCAGGAACAGGAACGGGACCGAGACGGCCGCGGCGACCCCGAGCGCCGCGACGAGCTGTACGAGGGCCGCGATCGCGGCCTCGGACCGTCGCCTTCCGCCGGAGAACAGACGCCCGGCGAGATCGAACGCGAACACGTGCGCTAGCGCCAGGCCGATCGTCGTGGCCCAGATCGTGGCGAGCACGATGCCCTCGCTGTCCGCGAGATCGCCCACCGCGACGAACTCCGCCGCCAGCACGAGGCAGACGTAGAGGGCCATAGTGACCCCCTCCTGCTGTGCCTCGGTGGGCAGCGCCTTCAGGGTGGGGCGAACGGCTGAGGACCTCCGACGGCTCGGGGCTCGGGGTGACCGAGGGGACTCGAACCCCCAACCCCCAGGACCACAACCTGGTGCTCTAACCACTTGAGCTACGGCCACCGCGTTCGGTCGCGATTGTACCCGCGCCCCGCTCGACCCTTGCCGACCCCGGCGGCCTCTGGCATGATTGAACGGCTGTTCAAACAGCGCGCTACGTAGGAGGAACCAGGCCATGGCGGTTCGCGAGTCGGTCGAGATCGACCTGGACAGGGTCGACCGCCTCATCCAAGTGCAGGAGGCCGAGCTCGAGCCCAAGCACCGGGCCTCGATCGAGTACCGGCGGATCGCCGGGCGTCACATGGCGGGTGGCGTCGCCTCCTCGTGGCAGGCCTCGCCGCCGCACGCGATCTTCATCGAGCGCGGGGACGGGAGCCGTATCTGGGACATCGACGGCAACGAGTACGTCGACTACCACCTCGGCTACGGCGCGATGGTCGTCGGTCACGCCCATCCCGCGATCGTCGAGGCGATCGAACGCCAGGCGCGGAACGGGACGCACTTCGCCCAGCCGACCAAGCACCTGGACGTGATCGGGGAGAACCTGGCCGAGCGCTTCTCGCTCCCGCTGTGGCGGTTCTGCAATTCGGGGACCGAGGCGACGCTGGAGGCATCCCGGCTGATGCGCGCCAAGACCGGTCGTGACCTCCTGATCAAGATCGAGGGCACCTATCACGGCCACCACGACTCGCTGATGTTCAGCGTGATCCCCGACCCCGAGCTGATGGGCCCGCGGGACCACCCCGTCACGGTGCCGCAGGCGCCGGGGATCCCGCAGGCGTTCGCCGACCTCGTGGTCGTGGTGCCGTTCAACGACCTGGCGGCAGCCCGGCAGGCGTTCGAGGAGCACCCCGGCGAGGTGGCGGGCATGATCGTCGAGCCGGCGATGATGAACTGTGGCGTCATCCTGCCCGAGCCCGGGTACCTGCGGGGGCTCGCCGACGTATGTCACGAGTTCGGCGCCTACCTCGCCTTCGACGAGGTGAAGACCGGCGTGGCGCTCGCCGCTGGCGGCGCGGTCGAGGTGTTCGGGGTCGTACCCGACATCGTGTGCCTGGCCAAGGCGATCGGCGGCGGCACCCCGTGCGGCGCGATCGGGGCGACCGAGGAGCTGTTTGCGCTCGTCGTGGACGGCGAGTACGACATGGCAGGCACCTTCAACGGCAATCCGCTCACGATGGCGGCGATGCACGCGACCCTCATCGAGGTGCTCACCGCGGACGCGTATCGAACGCTCGACCACCTCGACGGCTACCTCAAGGAGGGGCTGTCGTCGGTGATCGAGCGTTACCGGCTGCCGGCGTACGTGACCGGCGTGGGGGCCAAGGGATCCGTGATCTATTCAACCCGGCCGGTGCGCGAGTACCGCGATTCGATCGGCATCGACGAGCGCATCACCTACCTCGCCTGGTTGTTCCAGCAAAACGGCGGGGTGTTCAAGTCGCCGTGGGCCAAGCAGGAGACGTGGACGCTTTCGGTCCGGCATTCGGACGAGGACGCGCAACGCTACGTCGACAACGTCGAGGCGTTCGCGCAGGCGGTCACCTCTTCCGAAGCGATCGAGGGTGCCGATGAAGCAGCTGCCGCGGTTCGCCCCCTCGCGCCTCGATCGCCCTAGTTGGCTACGTTCGACGGATGAGCCGCACGTTCACCCTCGCGTTGCCCGACGGTCGAACGCTCGAGGCCGTCGACGAAGGGGACCCGGACGGGACGCTGCTGATCTTCCATCACGGCAGCCCCGGTGCGGCGGTGTCGTTCGAGCTGTTCGACCGCGCCGCGGCCGATCGCGGGATCCGGCTGGTGACGCTGTCGCGTGCGGGGTTCGGGGACTCGAGCCGGCACGAGGGTCGGAGCGTCGCGAGCGCGGCGGCCGACGCTGCCGCGCTCGCCGATCACCTCGGCGCCGTACGGTTCGTCACGATGGGGTGGTCGGGCGGCGGACCGCACGCGCTCGCTTGTGCGGCGCTGCTGCCCGAACGCGTCGCAGCGGTGGCCACGATCGCCGGCGTCGCGCCGTACGACGCGGAGGGCCTCGAGTGGACCGACGGGATGGGGGAGAGCAACCAGATCGAGTACCCGCTCGCGGCGCGCGACCCGGACGAGCTGCTCCGCTGGATGAAGCCCCAGGTCGACGCTCTCGCCGTCGCAGAACCCGAGGACATCGTCTCGGAGCTCCGGACCGTGATCTCGGAGGTGGACGAGGCGGAGGTGAACGGAGCGCTCGGCGAGCTGCTGGCGGCATCGTTCCGGCGGGCGTTCGCGAACGGCGTCTGGGGCTGGTTCGACGACGATCTGGCGTTCGTCCGCCCGTGGGGGTTCGAGCTCGGGTCGATCCGGGTCCCGGTCTCGGTGTGGCAAGGGCGGCAGGACCTGATGGTGCCGTTCGCGCACGGGGAGTGGCTGGTTGAGCACGTCCCGACGGCCCGCGCGCGTCTGCGCCCGGAGCACGGACACCTCTCGCTGGCGG
>DATEQE010000369.1:0-2704 GCA_035272825.1 Actinomycetota bacterium | reverse complement strand
ATCGCCGAGCTTGAGCCGACCGCACGCGGTCCGTACGCGGGGGCGGTCGGCTACTGCACCTTCGCGGGCGACCTCGACTTCTGCATCACGATCCGGACGGCGGTGGTCGCCGACGGCACGGCGTACGTCCAGACGGGAGCGGGGGTCGTCGCGGACTCCGACCCCGACGTCGAGCTCGCCGAGACCAACGCGAAGGCCGCGGCCCTGCTGCCCGCGATCGTCGACGCGGAGGCATCCGGTGCCGGGGAGGACCCGTGATCCTGGTCGTCGACCACTACGACTCGTTCACGTACAACCTCGTGCAGCTGCTCGAGACGCTGGGGACGACGACCGAGGTCGTGAAGAGTGACGCCGAGACCGCGGAGGCCCTCGTCGCGCGCCGGCCGGAGGCGGTCGTGCTGTCGCCGGGGCCCGGCCGGCCCGAGGACGCGGGGTGTTTCACCGAGCTCCTGCGGATCCTCCCGGCGTCGACGCCGGTGCTCGGCGTATGCCTCGGCCATCAGGCGATGGGCGTCGTCGCCGGCGCTCGCGTCGAACGTGCGACGCCGGTGCACGGCAAGGCGTCGCTCGTCCACCACGACGGCACGGGGATCTTCGCGGACGTCCCCAACCCGTTCGAGGCCGGCAGGTACCACTCGCTCGTCGTGACCCGGCAGGGCTTCCCGGACGAGCTCGAACTGACCGCGTGGAGCGACGACGACCTCGTGATGGCGGCCCGGCACCGGACGCTGCCGAGGATCGGGGTGCAGTTCCACCCGGAGTCGATCCTGACGCCGGACGGCCCAACGATCGTCCGGAACTTCCTTTCCATCGTCGGGTAGCTCCTGGAACGTGCCGAAGGCCGGAGCCCTACGGCCCCGGCCCTTCGGGATGTCCGGTTGCTCGGCGCCGAACTTGGGCCTCAGCTCTCCGCCCGGCATCTTCACGAACCCGGCGGGGATCTTCTCCACGGTGGCGGTCTCATCCACCGGGATCGGCGAGAACGGCCTTGGCTGGAGGCCCGCCTTGATCAAACCCGGGACCGACGTCGCCGGCTCGAGCGCGGTGGATACCGCCTCGTCGGCCGAACGCACGGGCGTCTTCGTGCGCCACCGTAGGCCGGCGGGTCGGAGGTTTCAGGGCCGCGTGCCACCGGTCGGACGTGCCCGCAGTCACGTGCACGCCTACACGCCGCTGGACGGGCCGACGCTGGGGCGTGGACGAGGCGCGACCTAGGTCTCGGCCTCCGCCTCGCGCTCGACCGCGATCTTCCGGGCCTCCTCGATGACCCGCTCGACGAACCGGTCCTCGGGGATCTTGTCGACCACCTCACCCTTCACGATGAGGAACCCTTGGCCCTTGCCGGCCGCGATCCCGAGATCGGCCTCCCGAGCCTCGCCCGGCCCATTCACGACGCACCCCATCACGGCGACGCGGATGGGGACCTTCAGCCCCTCGCGTTCGATCGCCTGCTGCACCTGCTTGGTGAGGCCGAGGACGTCGATCTCCGCCCGCCCGCACGAGGGACACGCCACGAGGTCGAGCCCGCGCTTGCGCAGGCCGAGCGACTGCAGGATCCACGTCCCGACCTTGACCTCCTCGACCGGATCGTCCGTGAGCGAGACGCGGATCGTGTCGCCGATCCCCTCCGAGAGCAGCGTGCCGATCCCCACCGCGCTCTTGACACCCCCGGCCGGCATCGGGCCGGCCTCGGTGACACCGAGGTGCAGCGGATAGTCGCAGGCCTCCGCGAGCAACCGGTACGCCTGGATCATGACACCGGCATTCGAGTGCTTGACCGAGATCTTGATGTCGGAGAAGCCCTCCTCTTCGAGGATCCTGGCCTCGGCCAGCGCGCTCTCCACCAGCGCCGCCGCGGTCGGAGCGCCATGCCTGGCCAGCACATCCTTCTCGAGCGACCCCGCGTTCACGCCGATCCGGATCGGCACGCCCCGAGCCCTGGCCTCGCGCGCGATCAGCCGGACCTTGTCCTGGTACTTGATGTTGCCCGGGTTGATGCGCAGCCCCTGGATCCCGGCCTCGAGCGCCGCCATCGCGTACTTCCACTGGAAATGGATGTCGGCGACCACCGGGACGGTCGACTTGGCCGCGATCGCCGTCAGGGCCTCGGCGTCCTCCCAGTGCGGCACGGCCACCCGGACGATGTCGACGCCGGCCGCGACCAGCGAGGCGATCTGTTGCAAGGTCGCGTTGATGTCGGCGGTCTTGGTCGTGGTCATCGACTGGACGCGGATCGGTGCGTCGCCGCCGATCGTCACGTCGCCCACCCGCACCTGCCGGGTCTTCCTGCGTTCGGTCAGCACGGTTCCAGTCTCCCATTCCTACGGGGGGCTACCGCTCGCGCACCCGCGCTTGCTCCTTGAGCCTCCCGCACCCGCAGCCCGCCTACTCGCCGAACACGTGGAAGACGACCTGCCGGTCCTTGGGTTCGTCCATCTCGAACAGGATCAGCCGCTGCCAGCGCCCCAGCATCGCCGTGCCGCCCGCAACGGGGATCGCGTGGGAGGAGGCAGAGAGCAGCATCGCCTTCACGTGCGCGGGGCCGTTCCGGCGCTCGTGGGACTCGTCCAGGTTCTGCGTGCGGCGCGCCGCGTCGTCGTGCGCGTAGCACACGTCGTCTGGGACCAGATTCAGCATCCGGGCCCGGAAGTCCTCGAGCGCGCCGTCCTCCCACTCGTTGACGATCAGCGCGCACGTCGTGTGA
>DATEQE010000368.1:0-2189 GCA_035272825.1 Actinomycetota bacterium | reverse complement strand
GACGGCCACCGTCGCGAACAGCACGTCGCCGATCTCCTCCTCGGCGTTGTCCGCATCCGTGTGCGACTCGAGCTCGCCGACCTCTTCCTTCAGCGACTCGATCGCCGAGCCGGCCGAGCGCCACTCGAACCCCCAGCCCGCCGCCCGGCTTTGCACCTTCGAGGCGCGCGCGAGGGCGGGCAGGGACGTCGGGATGTCGTCCTCGAGCGGCCTCTCGCCCTTCTCCCCCGCCTTGATCCGCTCCCAGTTGACGAGCACCTCGTCGGCGCCCGCCACCTCGACGTCGCCGAACACGTGCGGGTGACGCCGGATCAGCTTCTCGACGATCCCCTGGGCGACGTCGTCGACGTCCCATGCTCCGTCGTCGGCCGCCAGCTGCGCGTGGAACGCGACCTGCAGCAGGACGTCGCCGAGCTCCTCGCGCAGCCGTTCGCGGTCGTCGGCGTCGATCGCGTCGAGGACCTCATGGGTCTCCTCCAGCAGGTGGCGGGCGAGGGAGGCGTGGGTCTGCTCCCGGTCCCACGGGCAGCCGTCGGGCGCCCGGAGCCGCGCCATGACGCGCACGAGATCCAGCAGGCGGGCCCCCGCCTGGGACGAGGGCACCGGTCCGCTCGGAACGTGGGACAGGAGGTCGTCGCGCTCGGTCACGAGCCGGCGTTCGAGCCCGAGGATCCGGTCGAGCCGGTGGAGCCGGTGGAGCCGGTGGAGTCTGACCCGCCCGCCGGCTCCTGGGCGGTGCTGCGGATCGGCAACACCTCGCCGGTGTCTTGATCGAAGCGCCCGAACCGCGGGTTCACCTCGACGTTGGTCGTCCCGAGCTGTTCGGAGAACCAGTCGTTGAAGACCGTTCCACCCTGGTTCGCCTCGAGCTGATCCCGGACGTCCTCGAACGGCGCCACGTCGCGCCGCACGAGGTGGATCACGTGCCAACCGAACTGCGTCTGGATGGGTGCCGAGATCTCGCCCGGCTTCAGCGCCAGGGTAGCCGCGACGAAGTCCGGATCGAACTGCGTCTGGAACTGCGCCTCGGAGAACGACCCCAGGCTCCCGCCCTGCACCGCCGACTGCTGGTCGATGGACTCCCGCTGCGCCGTCTGCGCGAACGTCGCCGGCGTGACTTCGGCCGCGATCCGCGCGGCGTCGGCCTCGTCGGCGACGAGGATGTGCTCCACTTCGAGCGTCGTGAACTGCGCGAGGTTCGCCTGGTAGGCGCCGCGGAGCGCCGCGTCGTCCAACCGCTCCTTGACCACCGCCTGCCGCACCGCGTTCACGAGGAGCAGGCGGGCGGCGAACGCCTGGACCTCGGCCCGCGTGACGCCGGCGTCGGACAGCTGCGCCGTGAGGGCGTCGGCTCCCCCGAGGCCCTGCTCGAGCTGGGTCAGAGCATCCGTCACGTCGGCGGCATCGACCTTCAGGTCGTTCTCGGTCGCGTAGGCCTTCGCGAGCTCCTCGCGGATGTCGTTCGCGAGCGCGAATCGCGCACAAGCCGCCTCCTTGGTCTCGTTCCTGACCGGCGTCCCGCACGGCGCACCGGAGAGGCCCGTCAGGAAGCCGAACAGCGCGACGTCCGCGTGCAGTTGGTCGATCGAGATCTCGCCGTTCCCCACGGTGGCCGCCGACGACGGATCGTTCGCGCAGGCCGTGAACACCACGACGACGCACAGGATCGCGAGCACGCGAACGGGATGCGGGAGGGGGATCACGGGGTCATCGTAGCAACGACCTCGTCCTCGCCCATCGCCTGGACCAGGCCGCGCTCCACCAGCGACGGGAGCTCCGAACCCGGGACGCGGCCGATGTCGAGATTCAGGGTCTGGGTCGTACGCAGGTACCGAGCCCCCGGGACCCGTTCGCGCAGGTCGTGTTCGAGCGGCTCGGGCAGGACCAGCGGCTTGACCCGGATCTGCTGCCGGTAGGTCGAGACCTCGCCCACACCGAGCCTCGCGCACGTGATCCGGAGCGACGCCACGGCGAACAGCGTCTCGACCTCCTCCGGGAGCTGGCCGAACCGGTCCACGGTCTCGATGCGAACGCGCTCGAGCAGGCCATGGTCGCCGGCCGAGGAGATCTTGCGGTACAGGTCGAGCCGCAACGCCTCCTGTTCGAGCCACCCCGGCGGCACGAACGCCCGCACCGGCAGGTCGATCCGGATCTCCTTCTCCTCGGGCAGCGGCTCGCCCTTCATCTCC
>DATEQE010000367.1:0-2180 GCA_035272825.1 Actinomycetota bacterium | reverse complement strand
CTCGCGACGATCCGCGTGTACGAGGAGGACGGGCTGATCGAGCACAGCGCGAAGATGGGTGAGGTGATGGCCCGACATCATCAGGAGCTGGCCGACAAGCATCCGTCGGTCGGCCTCGTCCGCAACATCGGCCTGTTCGGGATCGTCGAGCTCGTCCGCAACCGCGAGACGATGGAGCCGATGGCGCCGTACAACGGCGCGAGCGACGAGATGAAGGCGGTCGGCAAGCACCTGGACGAACGCGGCCTGTTCACGATGGTCCGGTGGAACGGGATCATGACGAACCCGCCGTTGCCGATCACCGAGGAGCAGCTCGCGGAGGGGTTCGGGATCATCGACGAGGCGCTCGAGATCGCGGATCGCGCCGTCGTCTAGCCGCGTGACCGAACGCGTTGGCTTCGTCGGGCTCGGCGTGATGGGCGCGCCGATGGCGCGTCACCTGCTCGCCGCCGGACACCCGCTCACGGTGCACTCGCGCTCGGCGCCGCCTGTGGACGCGCTGGTGGCCGAGGGCGCGGCCAGCGCCCTTTCGCCGGCCGAGGTCGCGTCCGCTGCCGACGTGGTGATCACGATGCTGCCGGACACGCCGGACGTCGAGCTCGTGCTGTTCGGCGAGGCCGGCGTGGCCGAGGGCGCCGCGGCCGGCTCGCTCGTGATCGACATGAGCACGATCGATCCGATCCGTACGCGCGCGTTCGCCAAAGGGCTGGCAGCCAACGACGTCGCGATGCTCGACGCGCCGGTCTCCGGCGGCCAGGTCGGCGCCGAGGCCGGGACCCTGTCGATCATGGCGGGCGGGCCCGACGACGCGTTCGCGCGGGCGCGTCCGCTGTTCGAGGCGATGGGTTCGACGATCGTGCACGTCGGGCCCTCCGGGGCCGGACAGGTCGCGAAGGCGTGCAACCAGCTCGTGATCGCGTCGGCCGTCGAGGCCGTGGGGGAGGCGTTCGTCCTGGCCGCGAAGGCCGGCGTCGATCCGGCGAAGGTGCGCGAGGCGCTCCTTGGCGGGTTCGCGAGCTCGAAGGTCCTCGACCTCCACGGGCAGCGGATGCTCGACCACGCGTTCGACCCCGGGTTCCGCTCGGCGCTGATGGCCAAGGACGGACGGATCGTGGTCTCGGCGGCGGACGGGGTCGGGGCGCCGATCCCGGGGTTCCGCGCCGTCGCCGAACGGCTCGAGGCGATGCTCCCTGCCGGTCGAGGCGACCTCGACTACGCGGCGCTCGTCACGCTCCTCGAGGACGAAGCCGGTCTCGTCCTCCACGAACCGTGAGGCGCGAGCTCCCCGGCGGGTACGAGCTCGACGACGACCCGGCGCGCCTGGACCTGGACGCGATCTGGGACTTCCTGTCGACCGAGGCGTACTGGGGCACCGAGCGTTCCCGCGACGTCGTCGAGCGGCAGGCGCGCGAGGCCGCGCGCACGGTCGGTCTGTACAACGAGGGACGGCAGGTCGGATTCGCGCGGGTGGTGAGCGACGGGCGGATCGCGTACCTCGCCGACGTGTACGTGCTTCGGGACCATCGCGGACACGGGTTGGGCGTGGAGCTCGTCCGAGCCAGCGTCGAGGAGGGTCCTCAGCGCGACCTCCGCTGGCTGCTCCATACGAAGGACGCACATCGCCTGTACGAGCGTTTCGGGTTCGGGCCGCCGAGCGACCGGCTCCTCGAGCGCCCGCCGGCCGGCGAGCGTGGATGACCCGGTGTCAGGCGGACGCGGCGGCGCCGGCGTACAGCTCCGCCCACTCGCCCAGCGCGTCGATCGCCTTGCCGAGCCCCGCGCCGGACGCGGTCAGCGAGCACTCGATCAGCACGGGGCGACCCCCGTGGACGCTCCGGAGTACGATCCCATCGGCCTCGAGTCGCTTGAGGCGTTCGGAGAGCAGGTTGTCCGAGATCCCCGGAACGCGCTCGCGAAGCTCCCCGAACCGCGCGGGCCCGTACAGGAGCACCCGGATCACCTGCGGGTTCCACCGCCGGCCGAGGATCTCGGCCGCTCGCTGGAAGTGCTCGCAGATCTGCCCCTCGGTCTCGGTTGCGCCGGTCTCGTCCACGGGCGGCATCGTAGCGGCTTCCGCTCCGGAAACCTGGTTACCTACGGGAATAGGAGGAACTCTCATCTCGTTAGGGTGAACGATATGGGGAAGCGGTCTCTTCCCACGACGCGGAAGAGCCACGAGG
>DATEQE010000366.1:0-2313 GCA_035272825.1 Actinomycetota bacterium | reverse complement strand
TCGCGATCCAGCGGTGGAACGGCGAACGGTGGTTGCCGGTCCCCGCGCCGAGCGTGGGCACCACCCTGAACGAGCTCCGCGCGGTCGACGCCTCCGAGCCGAACGACGTCTGGGCGGTCGGACGGACCTCGAGTGGGTCCGGCGAGCAACCGCTGGTCCTGCACTACGACGGGACCGAGTGGTCCGACGTCGAGCTCCCGTCCGAGATCGACGGCGTGCTGAACGGCGTGGCCGCGATCTCACCCGCGGACGTCTGGGCCGTCGGATCCGTCGGCGACCCGGCCGCATCGTTGGAGCGGGCGCTCGTGCTGCATTGGGACGGGACGGCGTGGGCCGACGTCGAGATGGGGCGCGCGACCGGCGGCGGCAAGTCCGCGCTCGTCGACGTCGAAGGGGTCTCACCCAGCGACCTGTGGGCGGTCGGCTACCACCACTTCCAGCCGTTGATCCTGCGGTTCGACGGCGAGGCGTGGAGCCGGAGTCCTACCGAGATCCGCGGGACGTTGCACGCGATCGAGGTGTTCGCCCCCAGCGAGGTCTGGGCCGTGGGCACGCCGATCCAACGCTTCGACGGCGAGACGTGGACCGAGTCACCGATCACCGGCGGCGATGCCGAGCTCGTCGACGTCGCGGCGATCGGCGGTCTCGACATCTGGGCGGTGGGCTCGCGTCCGTCGAAGGAGCCGGGGACCACACGTGCGGCCGTTTACCGGTACAGCGATCGCGGGTGGGTGCCGGTCGAAGGACCATCGGTCGCGGGGTCGGACGCGCTCTCCGCGGTCGACGCCCTCCCCGACGGGACCCTGCTTGCGGTCGGATGGAAGGACGTCGACCTCGAACGCGAGACCCTCGCGATCCGCGGCACGACCTGCCCGCCCGCGACGTGAGCCGACCGGCGCGGCCCATGTGCGTCCGCTAGGCTCGCCCGGCCGATGGACATCCGCCTCACGCCCGAGGATCTCGAGCTCAGGGATCGAGCCCGGCGCTTCACCGAACGGGTGCTGATCCCCCTCGAGCTCGAGTGCGAGGAGCACGAGGGGCTCAGCGCCGAGAGCTCCGCGACCGCGAAGCAGGCGGTGCTCGACGTGGGCTTCAACGCGATCAACCACGCGAAGGTCGACGGCGGTCAGGGCCTCGACCTGTTCCAACAGATCCTGATCGAGGAGCAATGGGCCAAGGCCACCGGCGGGCTCTGGGACATCCCGTGGCGGCCGTCGATCCCGCTCGCGAACGCCACCCCGGACCAGAGGGAGCGGTACCTCCTCCCGGCGTGCCGGGGCGAGCGGCGCGACGCGTATGCGATCACCGAGGAGCACGCTGGTTCGGACCCCTCGATGGTCCGCACCTCGGCTCGGCGCGACGGCGATGCCTGGGTGATCGATGGCACGAAGTGGCACGTCACGTCGGGCGACGTCGCCGACTTCTTCCTCGTGCACACGCACGTGGACGGCGATCCCGCCAAGGCGACCGTGTTCCTGGTCGACAAGGACCTGCCCGGCGTCCGGCTGGTCCGCACACCGAAGTACTCGCACACGTTCGTGTTCGAGCATCCGATCTTCGCGTTCGAGGGCGTCCGCGTCGGGCTCGACGCGGTGCTCGGCGAGGTGGGCGCCGGCTACGAACTCACGAAGGACTGGTTCATCGAGGAGCGGATCATGATCGGCGCGCGCACGATGGGCGCGGCCACCCGAGCCCTCGACCTCTCGCTCGCCTTCGCGAAGGAACGGGTCCAGTTCGGCGAGCCCATCGTGGCGTTCCAGGCCGTCGAGTTCATGCTGGCGGACATGGCCGCGCAGATCATGGCGGCGAAGTCGATGCTATACCGCGTCGGCTGGCAGGCGGCCCGCGGCGGCACCGATGGCAAGGAGCTCCACGCGCTCGCGTCGGCGGTCAAGCTCGTGTGTTCGGAGACGGCGGGCCGCGTGGCCGACGCGGCCGTCCAGGTCCACGGGGGTCGCGGCTACATGCGCGAGCAGCCGGTCGAACGACTGTGGCGCGAGCTCCGGGTCGACCGCATCTGGGAGGGGACCTCCGAGATCCAGCGGATGGTCATCGGCAACGAGCTCCGCAAGCGCGGCCACGAGGCCTATACGGGGTGGCCGACCTGACCGATACTTCGGCGTGACGGTCGCCGGCCGTGGCGGCTCCGCCGGCTGCATCGGTCGCATCGCCGGTCGAAGGAGGACCCATGGGCGATATCACAATCGGGATCGACATCGGCGGGACCAAGATCCAGGCTGCCGCGGTCCGCGACCAGGCGATCATCGGGACGTTCCGGCTCGCGACCCCGCAGAGCGGTGAGCGTGACGTGGC
>DATEQE010000365.1:0-4616 GCA_035272825.1 Actinomycetota bacterium | reverse complement strand
CGGGATGGCGCTTGCCTCGATCACGTCGCGCGTCGCGGCCGAGCTCGGGGCCCGCGCGATGGTGCTGACGGCGGCCACGGGGTCGGTGGAGCCCGAGATCGAGGCCGGGACGCTGGTCGTCTTGCGGGACCACCTGAACCTGATGGGACAGAACGCCCTCACCGGGTGGCGGTACCCGGACGGCTCGCCCGCGTTCATCGACGTCTCCCGGGTGTACGACCCCGAGCTGGCGGACCTGGCGCTCGCCTCGGCGCAGGCGCACCTGGGGGGGACGGATCGGGCCGGTCGCATCCGCGAGGGGGTGTACGCGGCGCTCCCCGGGCCGTCGTACGAGACGCCCGCCGAGACCCGCATGCTCCGGCAGTTGGGGGCCACGGTCGTCGGGATGTCGACGGTCCCGGAGGCCGTCGCCGCCCGAGCCCTCGGGATGCGCGTGCTGGGCCTCGCGTTCGCGACGAACGCCGCGGGGGTGGAGGTCTCCCACGAGGAGGTCTTGGCCGCGTCGAAGGCCGCGGCCGGGACGATCGGCCAGGTCATCCTGGAGCTCGTGGAGCGCTTCTGACGTGGATCGCACAGGGAAGGGGAAGGGTGGACGCATGGATTGCGACGTGAAGGACCTGGGCCTGGCGCAGCAGGGCCGCGAACGGATGGAGTGGGCCGCGGGCGAGATGGGCGTGCTGGCGCTGATCCGGGCGCGGTTCGAGAAGGAACGTCCCTTGGAAGGCATCCGGATCGCGGCCTGCCTGCACGTCACGACCGAGACCGCGAACCTCGTGGAGACGCTCACGGCGGGCGGGGCGGACGTGTCCCTGTGCGCGTCGAACCCGCTCTCGACCCAGGACGATGTGGCCGCCGCATTGTGCGAGCAGACCGATGTCGGCGTCTACGCGATCAAGGGCGAGGACCACGAGACGTACTACCGGCACATCGAGGCGGTGCTCGACCGGCGCCCGCAGATCACGATGGACGACGGCGCAGACCTCGTGTCGCTGCTGCACCGCGAGCGCGGTGACCAGGTCTCGGACGTGATCGGCGGAACGGAGGAGACCACGACCGGCGTGATCCGCCTCCGCGCGATGGCCGCGGACGGAGCGTTGCGGTACCCGATCGTGTCGGTCAACGACGCCAACACGAAGCACCTGTTCGACAACCGGTTCGGCACGGGGCAGTCGACGGTCGACGCGATCATGCGCTCGACCAACTTTCTGCTCGCGGGTCGCACGTTCGTCGTCGCCGGGTACGGGATGTGCGGGCGCGGCGTGGCCTCGCGGGCGAGGGGGATGGGCGCGCACGTCGTCGTGACCGAGGTCGATCCGCTGCCGGCGCTGGAGGCCGCGATGGAGGGCTACCGGGTCCTCCCGCTGCGCGAGGCCGCCCGGATCGGCGACGTGTTCGTCACGGTCACAGGCGACACCAGCGTGATCCGGCGCGAGCACCTCGAGGTCATGAAGGACGGCGCGGTCCTGGCGAACGCCGGTCACTTCGACGTCGAGATCGACAAGAACGCGCTCGCCGAGCTCTCGGGAGGTCGCGTGCGGCGGATCCGGGGGTACGTGGACGAGTACACGATGGGGGACGGCCGCCGTCTGCATCTCCTCGGCGAGGGGCGCCTCGTGAACCTCGCGGTGGCCGAGGGCCATCCAGCGGCGGTGATGGACATGTCGTTCGCGAACCAGGCCCTGTCGGTCGAGTGGATCGTCAAGGGTCGCGGGACGCTGGATCCGGGCGTGTACCCGGTGCCGACCGAGATCGACGAGGAGGTCGCGAAGCTGAAGCTCCAGGCGATGGGGGTGGAGATCGACGCGCTCACAGCCGAGCAGCGGGACTACCTGAGCTCGTGGCAGCAGGGAACCTGATCCTCGTGTTGGGGGGCCGCGCCCGGTGAGCGACCCGATCTCGATCCGCGCCCGGTTCGAGCGCTTCCCGGCCACGGTCAAGGGTGCGTTCATCCTCCGCGGCGAGGACGCGAACACGCACCAGGTGGTGGTCGGCAGCGCACGCGTCGCGGCGCTGGGCGCCGGCGGCTCGAGCCCGGTGCCGATGGCGCCCGTGACCCTCGACGTCGTCCCGCACCGGGACGTGTTCGTCCCGTTCGAGCTCCCGCTGTCCGAGCTCGAACCCGGCTGGTACACGCTCGTGTGCGACGTCGACGTCGACGGGTCGCCCGCGACGTACGACGGGGGCCGGCGCTTCTCCGTCCCGTGGCCGCGGGCCACCGTGCGCCGCGGAGCGGTGAAGGTCGGTCGTCACGTCAAGCTCGAGGAAACGACGGTCCACGTCGAGCAGGTGGACTGCGCGGGCGACTCGATCAAGGTGCACCTGCGCGTCGAGCCCGCCGCGGAGGTCACGTTGAAGCTGTTCGCCGACGGGCGTCGGCTGCAGGTGCTCGAGCTGGAGCTCGACGAGGTGACCGGACGCGGCAAGGCGACGGCGTACCCGTTGATGCGGACCGACGGGGCGCTGCGCGTCCAGCTCAAGGGGCGCGGCAAGGGTTCGGAGGCGGCGGTCGACATCCCGCTCCCGTGATGCCGGGTGTCGGTAGCACGGGGTAGCGTCTGCGCGTGTTGGCTCCGTTGCTCGACGTGCTGTTCCCCAAGCGATGTGCGGGGTGCGGTTCGGGACCGTGGCCGTTCTGCTCCGCGTGCCGTTCGGAGCTGGTGGTGCTCTCGCCACCGTGGTGCGAGCGATGCGGGGCGCCGGCGTCGCGCCCCGTCACCTCGTGCCGGGACTGTCCGCCCGACGCGATCGCGATCGCGCGGGCGCCGTTCGGGTTCGACGGGCCGATCCGTCGCGCGATCCACCGGTTGAAGTTCGGGGGGTGGCGCGCCGTCGCGGATGCGCTCGGGGTCGCGATGACCCAGGCGTGGGCCGACATCCCGTGGACGCCCAGCGCCCTCACGTGGGTGCCGCTGTCCCGAGAGCGGCTCGCGGCGCGCGGCTACGACCAGGCCCGGGCGCTCGCGCGTGCGGTCGCCCCCAGGCTTGGCGTACCGGCCGTCCCGCTCGTCCGGCGCCTCGGGGACCCGGGACCGCAGGCTCGCCGCGGGGCATCTGCGCGGCGCGAGGCGATGCGCGGGGTGTTCGGGGCCGAGGGCGCCTCGGGCGGGGTCGTGCTCGTCGACGACGTGCTCACCACGGGTGCCACCGGCGGAGCGTGCGCCACCGCGCTGCTCGAGGCCGGGGCCGAGGCGGTGGGGTTGCTCACGGCGGCCCGGGCCGTGTCCTCGGGGCGGCGGTCCCCGCCTATACTCGGCCACGGGCTCGCGTCCGGGTCTGTGGTTGCCCCGGGGAACGGATCCCCGGCAGTCGATGCCAGCCGCGGGCGAAGCGACCCACGTAAGCCGACCCTTGGTCGGTGAGCATGGCGCGGTTTAGATGTAAGTCCTGCCCCGTGGGGGAGACCTCGGCGGGAGAGGGTGCGAAGCCGCCCGATGGGCGGCGATCACCCCGGCAGGCGGATGTGGGGCCAAAGACCAGGTCAGCCGGACGCGGGCCTCTGCGCTCGGCGCCGACGAGCGGAGAGGGTCGGGCTCGGGGTACGTTCCCGGGGGACGGAGCGAGGAACGGGCCCGCGGGAGCGGCCAGGGGAAGCGCCCAGGGGAAGCGGATGGAGTTCGTCCTCATAGGTCGGGGGGAACGCGTGGCTCGGCGCCTCCGGCAGGTGACCGAGCACAAGCTCGCCAGGCTCGAGCGGATCGAGCCCCGGATCACCCGTCTCGAGGTCGAGGTGATCGCCGAGAAGAACCCGCGGCGTGGCGGCATTCACCGTGTGGAGGCGGTCGCCGCGGCGCCTCGCAAGTCCTACCGTGCCCACGCCGAGGCGAAGGACGTGGAGTCGGCGCTCGACGTGGTGGCGGAGCGGCTCGAGCGCCAGATCCGTGACCACCACCAACGTCGGCTGGCTTGGCGGAACGCGGGTGCCGGTCGCGTAAAATCCGCCCAGCCGCCCGGCGGGACCGCCGAGCCAGAGGTCAGGAGCGCGGAGTGACCGACAAGGCCGACACCGGCAAGGCCGACACCGGCAAGGCCGAGACCGGCTCGGAGAAGCTCCGGGTGCTGGTGTGCGATGACCACGCCCTGTTCCGGCGTGGGCTGAAGATGGTGCTCGACGAGGAGCCCGATCTCGAGCTCGTCGGCGAGGCCTCGGACGGGGCCGAGGTGGTCGTTCGCGCCCAGGAGCTCATGCCCGACGTGATCCTGATGGACGTCCGTATGCCGAAGCGCTCCGGGATCGAGGCCGCCGGCGAGATCAAGGACTCGCTGCCGCACGTCAAGATCCTGATGCTCACGATCAGCGACGACGAGGCGGACCTGTACGAGGCGATCAAGGCAGGCGCCTCCGGCTACCTGCTGAAGGAGATCCCGATCGAGGAGATCGCCGATGCGATCCGTTCGGTGTGGGCGGGGCAGTCCCGGATCAGCCCGTCGATGGCGAGCAAGCTGCTGACGGAGTTCGCGGCGATGAGCAAGGCCTCGGACGAGAAGCCCCAGATGCCGGCGCCCAAGCTCACCGACCGTGAGATGGAGGTGCTGCGGCTCGTCGCCCAGGGGCTGAACAACCGGGACATCGCCGGGAAGCTGTTCATCTCCGAGAACACCGTGAAGAACCACATCCG
>DATEQE010000364.1:0-2723 GCA_035272825.1 Actinomycetota bacterium | reverse complement strand
GGATTCCCGCCGGAGCGGTCGCTCAGCTCGTCCACCTCGTGCGGGAGGAACGGGTCCTCCTCCGTGGCCGCAGCGATCAGCTCCCCCCGGGCGTCCGATGAGAGCGGCGAGAGCGGGAACGAGCGGCACCGCAGCGCCTGGGGGAGCACGAAACCGGTCGTCTCGTCGCGGCGACTGATACAGATGAGCCAGGGCAGCTCCGTGATCCGAAGCGAGACGGCGCGCAGGAGGTCGACGGAAGGCTCGTCCATCCAGTGCGCATCCTCGATCACCACCAGGGTCGGCTCCGTGATGACGCGGGAGAGATATTCGGCGGTCACCTCATCGAGCTTTGTCCGTCGGAACTCGTCCCCCAGGTCCTGGACCTCACGCGTCATCGGGACCTCGACGTCGGCGACGATCGCGAGGAGCGGGAGCCAGGCGAGCAGCTCGGGGGCTCGGTGACGGACGTCCTCCTCCAGGCGACGCGCCACGTCGGACGCGTGCGTTGCGGCCCCCGTGCCCAGCAGGAGCCGAAGGAGCCGCCGGACCGGAAGATAGGGAGCCGAGGACTCGTAGAGCTCACAGCCCGTCACCAAGTGCGGGAGATCGGGGGCCTCCGCGCGGAACTCGCTCAGCAGCCTGGTCTTGCCCATCCCGGCGTTGCCGACCACCTCCAGCAAAGACCCGTGCCCGCCGCGAAGCTCGAGGAGCGCCCGGCGGAAGGCCTCCATCTCCGCGTCGCGTCCGACCAGCGGGAACTCGCGGGACACAGTCTCCGGCTTGCTGCCCGTGGAATGACCGACCATGAACGCGTGGACGGGGTGCTTCTTGCCCTTGACCATGAACGGTTCGAGCGGAAGTGCGTTGAACGCGACCCACGAGGCGTCGAGCACGGGTCCGGTGGACAGGATCTGGCCGGGGACCGCCATCGACATCACCCTCGCGGCCAGGTTCACGGCATCGCCCATCACGGTGTACGTCCGGCGGTAGGCGGGACCGATGTCGCCGGCAAAGACCGGACCCCTGTTCACGCCGATGCGAACGGGCAACGCCGTCTCCGCGTCGATCACCGCTCGAAGGGTCAGGAGCATCCTGCCCTCGTCGTCGCCGAGCGCGTTGGGCGCCCCCCCGGTCAGGATGATCTTGCCGCCGTCGTGGTCGATATCCGTGCCGAGGAACGTCACGCCGTTGGTCTCGGCAGCCGCCTGGACGCAACAGACCAGTTCGTGAAGTTCCGCGGCCAGGACGTCTGCGCCACGAGACATGACGCGATCGTCGACGCCGTCGAAGTGAACGAACGCCACCGTGGCGGTCCGGTGCTCGGGCTCCGCGAACCCCGAGAGCAGATGATCGCGAAGCGCCGTGGGGATGCAGAGCGTGACGTCGAAGCTGCTGAGGGGAACCTCCTCGTCGTCGCGATCGAACGCGAGCGTCGACGGGCCTCGCTTCAGCAGCAACCCCTCTCCCTTGGATCGCCCGATCGTCTCCGCCGGGAGCAGCGCCGCCGTGTCCCGGCTCACGAGGATCTCGCCAGCCGTCGCCGTCGATTCCATCGTCACGGTCTGGCTCGCGGCCGGCCCCGTGACGACGAGCTCTCGATGCGATTCTCCGACCAGGAAGAAATGGAACGACCCGCTGTTGACCCCGACCGACATCCGCAGGACGACCTTGCCGGCCGTCGTGTCCAGCCGTCCGACGCTGCGGAGCGTGGTCCGCATCCCGTTGGCGGCCGAGGCCGCCCGGGCGGCATGGCCGATGCCTGAGAACCAGAGCAGGAGGGCGTCGCCGCCGAACTTCAGCAGGCTGCCGTCCTCCCCGTAGGCGACGGCCAGCAGCTTGGCGAACACCGCGCCGAGGACGTCGGTGACCTCCTCGGCCCCGACCTTGCCGTGGCGTGCGAGGCGCTCGGACATCTTCGTGAACCCGGAGATGTCGACGAAGACCATCGAGCCCTCGACCGTTCGGAACGTGAGGTGGGGTTGCTCGGCCAGCCACCTGATCGTGAGCCGAGGCACGTAGGGCCTCAGGGTCTCCGCGCTCTCGGTCGACAGCTGCGCCATCAACGTCCTCCTCCGGCGGGCTGCGAGTGTACGCCGCAGCCCCGCCCGCGGGAAACGCGCACGGGCCTCGCTCCGGCTTGCCCGCCGAGCGGTCCGCCGCCTAAGGTGCTCGGGATGAGCGAGCACGACGACGACCTCAGCCCGACCCTCGCCGAAACCGCCCGCCGGCGCGCGGACCTTCGCGAAGCGCTGGTGGAGGTCGAGCAGGCGAGCTCGCGACCCGCCGTGGGGCGCGAGCCCGAGTGGACCAAGGAGGTCCTGCTCCGGCTCGAAGGGCTCGCGCATGCGATCGACGAGCACATCGAGATCACGGAGCGGCCAGAGGGCCTGTACGACGAGATCTCGGCCAAGGCACCCCACCTCGCAACGAAGATCGACGCGCTCCGCGAGGAACACCCGGTGCTGCGCGAGCGCGCGAAGGCCCTGATCACCAGGCTCCAGACGACGCCCGTCGGACCTGCGTGGCCGCTGCACGACGCCAGGGACGACCTCCAGCGGCTGCTCGGCCAGATCGTGCGCCATCGCCAGCTCGGATCGGATCTGGTCTGGGAGGCCTACAACCTGGACATCGGCGGGATCGAGTAGCCCCCGTCCCCGTCTAGGCTGACGCTCGTGAGGATCGCGCTTGGACAGGTCGACACGACCGTTGGTGATCTACCCGGCAACGTCGACCTCCTGACT
>DATEQE010000363.1:0-2517 GCA_035272825.1 Actinomycetota bacterium | reverse complement strand
CGAGGTCGCGCAGGCCGGATCACGCAGGAAGGGAGTGGAGCTTGGCGGTCATCGACAACCCGGGGATCCTCCTCTACACGCGGATCCGCAAGTCGCCGTACTTCTACGCGTCCCGCGAACACGGGGTCGCGCGGTACAGCGTCTACAACCACACGTACCATCCCCGCCACTACGGCGACCCGGTTGCCGAGTACTGGCACCTCGTGAACGGTGTGACGCTCTGGGACGTCGGGGTCGAGAAGCAGATCCAGATCAAGGGACCCGATGCGTTCGACCTCACGAACATGATCGTGCCGCGCGACCTCAACAAGTGCGCGGTGAACGAATGCAAGTACGTCTTCATCACGGGCCCGGACGGCGGGATCCTCAACGACCCGGTGCTGCTCCGCGTCGCCGAGGACGAGTTCTGGCTCTCGCTCGCGGACTCGGACGTGAACCTGTACGCGCTCGGGATCGCCGGCGCGAAGGGGATGGACGTGACCGTGCAGGAGATCGACGTCGCGCCCGTCCAGATCCAGGGCCCGAACGCCAAGAAGGTGCTCACGGACCTGTTCGGCGAGCGTGTCCTCGAGATCCCGTACTACGGCCTGATGCAGGGCGATCTCGACGGGATGGACGTCGTCGTCTCGCGCACCGGCTACACGGGCGAGGTCGGGTACGAGATCTACCTGCGCGACGCGTCCGAACACGGCGTGCAGCTCTGGAACCGCGTGCTGGAGGCGGGCAAGCCCCACGGGCTCGAGGTGATCGGGCCATGCCACATCCGCCGCATCGAGGGCGGCATCCTCGCGTTCGGCGCGGACATGTGGTACGAGCACAACCCGTTCGAGGTTGGCTACCACTACACGTGGATGGTCGACCTGGAGCAGGAGGCCGACTTCATGGGCAAGGGGGCGCTCAAGCGGATCAAGGCCGAGGGCGTCACGCGCAAGCTCGTCGGCGTCGACATCGACGGCGAGCCGCTCGGCAGCTACATCGACAACGAGATGCTCGATTTCTTCCCCGTGTCGGCGGGCGGGGACGTCGTCGGCAAGGTCACGTCGGCGTGCTACTCGCCACGTCTGGAGAAGAACATCGGGTTCGCGATGCTGCCGATCGAGCACACGGAGCTCGGAACCACGCTCGAGGTGCAGACGCCGGTTTCGGGCAAGGTGAAGGCCTCGGTCGTGCAGATGCCGCACTGGGACCCGACCAAGGAGATCCCGAAGGGCTAGGCCGCCGGCAGCACGAAACGGATCGTCGTTCCGCGTCCGAGCTCGCTCGCGGCCGAGATCGTGCCGCCGTGCGCCTGCACGAGGCTCTTCGCGATCGCGAGCCCGAGCCCCGAACCGCGGGACTCGGGCGAGCGCGCGAAGCGATCGAACACGTGCCCGAGCTCGTCCGATGCGATGCCCTCGCCCGTGTCGGTCACCCGGAACGCCACACCGCCCTCGTCGGGTTCGGCGGCGATCGTGACGGTGCCGCTGGACGGGGTGTGACGGAGCGCGTTCGAGACCAGGTTCGCGAGTACCTCGCCGATCCGAACGCGATCGACGTCGAGCGCGGGCAGGTCCGGAGCCGCCTCGGCGCGGAGCGTCACGCCGCGCTCGGCCGCCTCCGCTCGGTGGGCGGCCTCGGCGGTCTCGATGAGTTCGCCGGGCCCGAGCCGCTCGCGGTGCAGCCGCAGCGCCCCGGCCTCGGCGTTCGAGAGGAGCTGGAGATCGTCCAGGAGTCGGGCCATCACCGTCGTCTCGGTGCCGATCAGGGCGAGGTCGTCGCCGCCGGGCTCGTACAGGCCGTCGGCCATCCCCTCGACGCGACCGCGGATCACGGACAGCGGCGTCCGGAGCTCGTGCGCGACGTCGGCGAGCAGGTTGCGACGTTGCTCCTCGTTGGTCTGGAGCCGCTCGGCCATCCGGTTGAACGCCCGGGCGAGGTCCCGAACGTCCCCCGGACCCTGCACCGTCGCCCTGGCCGTGTAGTCGCCCTCGGCGACGCGCGCCGCAGCGTCCATGACCTCGCCGATCGGCCTCGTCGTTCGCCGGACGACCCGGCCGAACGCGACGAAGCCGATGATGAGCAGGATCGGGAAGAGCAGGAACCACGGCCCCCCTCGCCGCCCCTCGTGCAGCCCGCCGCCGAACGTCGCACCCAACCAGCCGGCGACGAACACGAACAGGAAGAACAGCCCGACGCCGATCGCGATCCGGCGGACGAACCGGCTCCGCATCGCGCCCCAGCCCTCGGCCGAACGTGGAGGGAAGGGTTCGTCCGACGGCCACCACGGCGGCCGGCCGCCCGGGCCGCGGCGACGATCATGCATCGGCGAACCGGTAGCCGACGCCATGGACCGTCATGACGTACCTCGGGGAACCGGGCGTGGGCTCGATCTTCCGGCGGATGTTCTTCACGTGCGCATCGATCGCGCGCTCGTAGGACTCGATCGCGACGCCGTGTACGGCGTCAAGCAGCTGGGAGCGGGTGAACACACGGCCGGGCTCGCGCGCGAGGGTCACGAGGAGCTGAAACTCGGTCGGC
>DATEQE010000362.1:0-4137 GCA_035272825.1 Actinomycetota bacterium | reverse complement strand
CGCGCGTACCTGTCCGCCGTCAACCGATGCGCCCCGCCGGGCAACAAACCGACACCGACCGAGCGCGACGCCTGCCTCCCGTTCCTCCAACGCGAGATCGCCGCGCTCGACCGGCTCCGCGTGCTCGTCGCGCTCGGGTCGTTCGCGTGGGACGGGGCGCTCCGTGCGCTGTCCGCCCTCGGGCACGCCACGAGGCCAAGGCCTCGGTTCGGCCACGCGGCCGAGGCGTCGATGGGGCCGTTCGTGCTGCTGGGCTCGTACCACCCGAGCCAGCAGAACACCTTCACCGGCAAGCTGACGCCGGAGATGATCGACGCGGTGTTCGAACGCGCGGCCGAGCTCGCCGGCTGATCAGTCGTCGGCCGACGAGCGTTCGTCGCCCAGCGTGCCGGGAGCGCGGTCGCCCCAACAGAGGTGCAGACCCGCGCCGGCGAGGATCCCCACCGCCGCGGCGGCGCCCCATCAGGGTCGCCTGGCCGGTGGGTCCATGGCGCCAGGGTAGCCCCGCTGCGTACGCGCGGGAATACCACGTCGCAGACGCGTCTTATCCTGGAGGCCATGGTGATGCACGGCAGGTACATGCGCGCCCCGGCGCAAGAAGACGACCGGCCGATCCGAGCCAAGACCGTCCGGCGCGTGATCGCGACCTTCAAGCCCTACCGCCGGAAGGTGGCCTGGGTCGGGCTGGCCATCGTGGTGACGGCCGGCCTCGGTGTGGTGAACCCGCTCTTGATCAAGTGGATCTTCGACAACGGTCTGTTCGGTGACCCGCCGGGCTCGTGCGACGGTCTGCCATGTCCGCAGTTGGACCTCGTGTATATCGGCGTCGCGCTGATGATCGCGATCCCGATCATCACGGGGGTCATCGGGGTCGGGCAGACCTATCTCGCCAACTGGGTGGGCCTGCGGGTCATGCAGGACCTGCGGAACGCGCTCTACTCGCACCTCCAGTTCATGCCGCTCCGCTTCTTCACCACGACGCGCACCGGCGAGATCCAGTCGCGCATCGCGAACGACATCGGCGGTGTTCAGGCGGTGTTCACCGACACGGTGTCGAACATCCTGTCGAACATCGTCGTGATCGCGAGCACGCTGGTCGCGATGCTGCTGCTGTCGTGGCAGCTCACGGTGTTGTCGCTGTTCATGATGCCGTTCTTCCTCTGGCTCACCGTGAAGGTCGGACGGGCGCGTCGCGAGGTCGCCACGAGCACGGCCAAGACCTATGCGGACCTCACGGCAGTCACCGAGGAGACCCTGTCCGTCTCGGGGATCCTGCTCTCGAAGTCGTTCGGACGTCAGCGCCACGAGATCGGTCGCTTCCGCGACGAGAACGAGCGCCTGACTGGGCTGCAGATGCGCCAGACGATGATCGGCCGGTCGTTCTTCGCGATCGTGGGGACGTTCTTCTCGATCACGCCGGCGCTTGTCTACCTGGTCGCCGGATGGGTCCTCAGCAGCAACCCGGAGGCGCTCACCGCGGGCACGATCGTCGCGTTCACGACGTTGCAGTCCCGGTTGTTCTTCCCGATCGGGTCGATGCTGCAGGTCTCGACCGAGATCCATTCCTCGATGGCCCTGTTCGACCGCATCTTCGAGTACCTGGACCTGGATCACGAGATCGAGGACGCGCCCGACGCCGTCGACATCACGCCCGACCGGGTCCTGGGCCGGGTCCAGTTCGACGGCGTGTGGTTCCGCTACGACACCCCCGACGGCGCGCGGACCGGCCCGACCTCGCCGAGCGATCTGGAGCTGGCCAACGAGGCGCCCAGGGAGTGGACGCTGGAGGATGTCTCGCTCTCGATCGAGCCCGGTCAGCTCGCGGCCCTCGTCGGGCCCTCGGGAGCCGGCAAAACCACGATGACCTACCTCGTGCCTCGCCTGTACGACGTCCAACGCGGGGTCGTGAAGATCGATGGGATCGACGTTCGGCAGTTGAAGCTTGAGTCGCTCGGCGACCTGATCGGGGTGGTGACGCAGGAGACCTATCTGTTCCACACGACGATCCGCCGGAACCTGTTGTACGGGAAGCCCGACGCGACCGACGAAGAGCTCGACGCCGCCGCGCGCGCCGCCAACATCTACGAGCGGATCGCGGAGCTCCCGGAGGGCTATGACACCATCGTCGGCGAGCGCGGGTACAAGCTCTCGGGCGGCGAGAAGCAACGGCTCGCGATCGCCCGCGTGATCCTGAAGGACCCGAGGATCCTGATCCTGGACGAGGCCACCTCGTCGCTCGACACGACCTCGGAGCGGTTGGTGCAGGCCGCGCTGGTGCCGCTGATGCACGGCCGGACGACGATCGCGATCGCCCACCGACTCTCGACGATCCTGTCGGCGGACGTGATCTTCGTGGCCGATCGGGGCCGCATCGTCGAACGCGGGACGCACGCCGAGCTGCTCCGGCGCGGAGGCGTGTACGCGCGGCTGTACGAGCAGCAGTTCCGCGGCGGCCTGGTCGAGGCGGTCACCGAGGACGGGGTGATCATGGCGACGGGCGAGGTCGTCCGGACAGGGAGCGGCTAGGACTCGCGCGTCTCGGGCTCGATGGCCTTCTCGTACGTCAGCAGCACGAAGCCGTCGGGGAACGTTCGGTCGGGCAGCCGCTCGAACCCCATCGCCTCGTACATCGCCTGCGCGAGCTTCATCCGTTGCGTGGTGTGGAGGAGCATCCGTGTCTTGCCGGCCTTCCCCGCCCATGCGAAGCAGGCGTCCATGAGCGCCTTCGCCACGCCACGCCCTCGCCGATCGGGGTCGACGCCGAGCATCCGGATCTCCGCCTGCTCCGGCGGGAGGACCGGGTCGTCGTCCTCGATCCGCTGGTCGAGCTCCAAGGTGGCGCTCCCGAGTACACGGCCGTCGTCGAACGCCGCGAGGACGAGGGCGATGTCCGCGCGCATGCCGACGTCCGCGATCAGCTCGAGGTACCGGTCCCAGGAGTCGCTGTCGGCGAACTCGCGGTACGCGAGCGCCGTCACCCGACCCGTTTCCTCGTACTCCTCCGGACGCGCGGGCCGAACCTCGATCGTCATCGTGGCAGCGTACCGCCGTGTGGCGGTCAATGTGGTTGACGTTCGCGGGACCGCGGGTGACGATGCCGGCGTGGGCGAGCCGGATCTGTCCCGACTGCTGCTCGAGGCCTCGCGCGTGCTCGGCGCCGAGATCGTCGCCGGCCTGCAGGAGCGCGGGTTCTCCGACGCCCGTCCGGGCCACGCGGCGCTGTTCATGCACATCGACCGTCGATGGGGGACGCGTCTGACCGATCTCGCGCGCCGCGCCCGCATGACCAAACAGGGGATGATGCTGCTCGTGGACGACCTCGAGACGCGTGGGTACGTACGTCGCGTTCCCGATACGGACGATTCGCGAGCGAAGATGGTGCGGCTCACGGCTCGGGGCCGGCGGTTCGTGGCGGAGGCGCGCAGGGCCGTCGCCGCGGTCGAGGCTCGCGCCCGGCGTGAGCTCGGCGAGCGCCGGTACGAGGCGCTCCGCGACTCGCTCGAGTTCCTCGTGGGCGGAGGAGAGGGGTTCGAGGAGGCATGAGCGCTCCGAACCGTGTCCTCGAGGTGTTGCCCGACGCCGAGGCCGTCGCGCGGCGTGCGGCCGACGTCGTCGCGGCGGCGGCGCGCGATGCGATCGAGGCACGCGGGCGGTTCACCTTCGCGGTCAGCGGTGGCCGGTCTCCGTGGGCGATGTTCCGAGACCTCGCGGACGAGGACGTGCCGTGGGGCGAGGTCGGCATCTGGCAGGTGGACGAGCGGGTGGCTCCCGACGGCGACCCCGACCGGAACCTCACGAGCCTCCTCCCGGTGATCCCTTCCGAGGCGGACCTGCGGACGATGCCCGTGACGGAACCCGACCTGGAGGCCGCGGGCGACCGCTACGCGGCGTCGCTGCCGAAGGCGTTCGGCCTCGTTCACCTCGGGATAGGCGACGACGGTCACACGGCGTCGCTCGTGCCGGGCGACCCGGTCCTCGAGGTGACCGACCGCGACGTCGCGGTGACCGGCGAGTACCGCGGGCTCCGCCGGATGACCCTGACCTATCCCGTCCTCGACCGAGCCGGCCGGGCCCTCTGGTTGATCACGGGGGGCGCCAAGGCGCCGATGGTGCCGCGGCTGCTCGCGGGGGACGGCT
>DATEQE010000361.1:0-6052 GCA_035272825.1 Actinomycetota bacterium | reverse complement strand
GGGCCGCGAGGTAGAAGAACACGAGGACGGCGATCGACAACACCGTGATCGCCACGGTGAACCGCATCGTCGCCTCGATCCCCACGATGTTGATCCACACGAAGATCGCGTAGAAGATCAGGGCCCATATCGGAAGGCTGTTCCACCATGGATCGCCGGTGACATCGAACAGCCCGCCCACGATCTCCTGCATCAACAGTGCCATCGCGCCGACCACGACGGCCGGCGTGATGACGTACTCCGCGTTCTCGGCGAGTCCGGTCAGGAACCCTCCCCACGGCCCCATCGCCGACCGCGCGAAGGAGTACGCGCCGCCCGTATGCGGGAGCGCCGGCGACATCTCGGCGATCGAATACACGAGGCCGTAGTACATGATCGCCATCAGGACACCGGCGATGGCCAGGCCGCCGAACCCGCCAGTGCCCAGGCCGAAGTTCCAGCCGTAGTACTCGCCGGAGATGACGGCCCCGACGCCGAGCGCCCACAGCGACCACACCCCCGCGTGTCGCCGAAGTCCGCGGTTCTTGAAGTACTCCTCACCTACCTCTTGATAGGTGACCGAACCGACCTTCCGTTCGGACATTGCGCCCCCTCCCGAGAACGGCGAATGAAGGATCAGCCGTATGGAGCCATACCCGAACTTTGCCTGTCAACCGGCCGAAGGGCGGTGATGTCGACCCAACTGGCGAGGCAGGGGCAGCAGGAGCGCGGGGAGCGCGAGTGCCGAAGCCGTGGTGAGCGTGGACAGCCCGAGCACGTCCGAGATCGAGTCCACCAGGCCCCCCGCGAGAAGGAACAGGGGGGTGGCCAGAAGCAGCAGGCCCGGGCGGAGCTTCCTGAACGCCAGGATCCCGATGGCGGCGTAGAGCAGCGGCGTGAAGTCGAAGTCACCGCCCGTCGGGATCGCGGGGTGCCCGGTTGCCACGGTCGCCAGGAGGCCGCTCATGGCTTCCTATCGTTCGGTCTTGGCCACGGGTTTAGTCCTCGGGCGTCACGTAGGCGGCGGTGATCCCACCGTCCACGATCAGCGAGGCCCCGGTCATGAACGAGGAGTCGTCGCTCGCGAGGAACAGGGCCGCCTTCGCGAGCTCCTCCGCCTGCCCCAGCCGCCCCATCGGGATGTGGACGAAGCGCCGCTGGCGCCGTGCGGGATCGGCCAGGAGCTCGGCCAGCAGCGGCGTGTCGATCGGTCCCGGACAGAGCGCGTTGCACCGGATGCCCCTGCGCGCGTACTCGACCGCGATCTCGCGCGTCATCGAGAGCACGGCGCCCTTCGAGGCGGTGTAGGCGGTCTGCGACGTGGCGGCGCCCATCCACGCGACGAACGAGGCGACGTTGATGATGGACCCGCCCCCGGAGGCGATCATCGCGGGAACGCCGTACTTGCAGCCGAACGCGACGCCCTTGACGTTGATGTCGAGCGTGGCGTCCCAGATCGACGCGTCGGTCTCGGTGACCGAACCGTCCTGGCTCATCATCACCCCGGCGTTGTTGTACAAGACGTGCAGGCCCCCGAAACGGTCCACGGCCGTTTTCGCCATCGCCTCCGCGTCGGCCTCGTCCGAGACGTCCGAGTGGACGTACAGCGCCTGCCCGCCGGCGGTCTCGATCTCGGCGGTCACCGCCTCGCCGGCAACGTCGGCGACGTCGGTGAGGACGACCGCGGCTCCCTCGCTCGCGAAGAGTCTCGAGGCGACCGCCCCCATGCCGCTCGCGGCGCCGGTGATGAGCGCAACCTTCCCGTCGAGCCGTCCCATCGTGCCTCCCCTCATGCGTCGCGCCGAGCATACGCACCCGGTTCGGTCGCCGGCCCTTGCGGTGGGCCCGCGCCTATCATCGAATCATCGCGCGAGCCACGGAGGAACATCACATGGCGACCGAACTGTTGGTGCTGGGCGGGGAGCGCACGGCTCCCGCCGACGGAGCGACGTCCGAGGTGATCGAGCCGGGGACCGGCGAGCCGATGGCGCAGGTCTCGGACGCGGGCGCCGAGGACGCGAGGCGCGCCGTCGACATCGCGCACCGTGCGTTCGAGGAGGGCGCCTGGCCGAGGATGAGCGCCACCGAACGCGGACGGGTGCTGCTGCGCGCCTCGGCCCTGCTCCGCGATCGGCTCGAGAAGTTCGCGGTGGTCGAGTCGCGGAACGCTGGGAAGCCGATCAACGCCGCGAGGGGCGAGATCGGGACCGTCGCGAACGTGCTCGAGTACTGGGGGGGCGCCGCCAACAAGATCTTCGGGGAGACGATCCCCGTGAGCGACCCCGGTCTCGACGTGACCCTCCGCGAGCCGGTCGGCGTCTGCGTGCTGATCGTCCCGTGGAACTTCCCCCTGGTGATCGCCTCGTGGAAGATCGGGCCCTCGCTCGCGTGCGGGAACACGATCGTGGTCAAGCCGGCGACCTACACGCCCCTATCGGTGCTGAAGCTTGCCGACCTGCTCATGGAGGCCGGTCTGCCCCCCGAGACGATGAGCGTGCTCCCGGGGCCCGGCTCGACGGTCGGGAACGCGCTCGTTTCCGATCCGCGGGTCTCGAAGGTGGGTTCACCGGCTCCACCGCCGTCGGGTCGCAGATCATGCAGCGGTGCGCCGACACGATCACGCGGGTCTCGCTCGAGCTCGGCGGCAAGTCGGCCAACGTCGTGTTCGCCGACGCCGACATGGAGACGTGCGTCGAGCGTTCGATGTGGTCGATCTTCGACAACACCGGCCAGGACTGCACGTCGCGGGCGCGGATGTTCGTCGAACGTCCCGTCTACGACGAGTTCATCGAACGCCTGGCCAAGCGGACGGCCGAGCTCCGGGTCGGCCTGCCGCAGGACGAGTCGACCGACCTGGGGCCGATGATCTCGGCGGGCCAGCGCCAGACCTCGCTCGACTACATCGGCATTGGGATCGAGGAGGGCGCGCGCCTAGTCACGGGCGGCGAGATCCCCGCCGAGCCGGCAGGGGGGTTCTACCTCAAGCCGGCGATCCTGGCCGACGTCGACAACGCGTGGCGGGTCGCGGGGGAGGAGATTTTCGGACCCGTCGCGTGCATCATGCCGTTCGACACGGAGGCGGAGGCGATCCGACTCGCGAACGACACCCCGTACGGCTTGTCCGGCTCGGTCTGGAACCGCGACCTCGGACGCGCGATCCGAGTAGCAAGGGCGATCCGGACCGGCGTGATCTCGGTGAACTCGGCGCACAGCGTCCACACCGAGGCCCCGTTCGGCGGCTACAAGCAGAGCGGGATCGGCCGGGAGATGGGGATGCACGCCGTCAACCTCTACACCGAGGTCAAGAACGTCTTCTTCGCCGAGTCGTAGCGGTCGTTCCCTTCCTTTCCTTGGGGGCCGCTCGGCCGGAGTTGATAGGCTCGCCGGTCTCATGGAACTGCCCGAAGAGCTCGCGAACCGGCCCCCGCGCAAGGGCGGCCAGCAGCCGACGTCGACCCTCACGCTCGACGCCTACTCGCGCCTGCGCGGCGAGCTCGACGATCTCAAGATCTCGGGCCGCGTCGCCATCGCCGAACGCCTGAAGGCCGCTCGCGAGCACGGCGACATCCGGGAGAACGCCGAGTACGACGCCGCGAAGAACGAGCAGGCGCTGATGGAGTCCCGGATCCGCAACCTCGAACGCATGCTCCGCGATCCCGAGATCGTCGAGGGACCCGCCGAGTCCGAGGTGATCGCCTCCGGGATGCTCGTGACGCTCCGGCCGCTCGAGGAGGACGAGCCCGAGGACGAGACGTACCTGCTCGCCGAGTCTGCCGAGGAGCGTTCGTCGGGTGTGCGGACGATCACGACCACGTCGCCGCTCGGCAGGGCGCTCCTGGGGGCCAACCTCGAGGACCAGATCGCGTACGAGGCGCCGGGAGGGACCTTCCACTACCGGGTCGTCGCCTTCGAGCCCCGAACCTGAGGCGTTCCCCGAGCCGGATGCGGCGTCCGCGCCGCGGCGATAGCCTCGGAGCGGTCAGATGAGCGGAACCAAGCCCGGACCGCCGAGCGAGACCGCGCGCATCCGCGACATGCCCGCGCCTCGCCTGGCCGAGGGCGTGGCCGCCAAGCCCATGCGCTGGGCTTTCACGTGGCCGTATCGCGTCATCCTCCTCGGCGTTTACCGGGCTGGGTTTCGGCCGTGGCATCTGACGGTGCTCGGTCTGGTCACCAACGTCTGGGTCGGGGCGTCGCTGCTCCGGGGCCAGTTCCTGTTGGCGGGGCTGCTGCTGATCCCGGCCGGGTTGTTCGACATCCTGGACGGCGCCGTGGCCAGGCTCCGCGGCGAGGACAGCCGCTGGGGCGCATTCCTCGACTCGGTCCTGGACCGGGTGGCCGACGTGATCCTGTTCGGATGCCTGTTCTGGTCGCTCGCCGGGCAGGGCCTCCGGCTCGAGGCGGCCCTCGCGCTGCTCACGCTGGTGATCGCGCTCTGCGTGAGCCACGTCCGCGCCGAGGCGGAGGCCGCCGGCGTCGAGCTCACCGAGGGCTACTTCCAGCGGCTCGAACGCTACGTCGCGATGATGATCGGTCTCCCCATCCCCGGCGCGCTGCTGCCGGCGCTCGCGATCTTGACCGTGCTGGGCGCCGTCACGCTGGCGCAGCGTGTGTGGTCGGCGGTGACAAGGGTCCTCGCCGCGGGTTCGGGGAGCGGGGTCGACGGGGTGGCCGTGCGCGAACTCGGTCCACCCAACGAGCCCACGCGCGAGACCGCCTCGGACCCGAACGCGACCCTCGGTGCGTGACGAGGCCGCGGAGCCCGAACGACGCCGATGCCGGAGACGGCTCGTTGGGCGAAGATGCACGCGTGGACCAGTCGTATCGGCGGGTCGGCTCGCAGGCCGAGGTTCCCGAGGGAGAGCTCCGCTCCTTCGACCTCCCCGGCCTGCGTGTGGCGATCGCGCACGTCGAGAACGAGCTGTATGCGTTCGGTGACGAATGCACCCACGAGGGGTGCTCGCTGGCCGAAGGCACGCTCGGCGACCAGGAGGACACGGTGGTGTGTCCCTGCCACGGGAGCGAGTTCGACCTCGCCACGGGCGAGCCCGTCGGGGGCCCGGCGGTCGATCCGGTGCCGGTGTACGCCGTCCGCGTGACCGACGAGTGGATCGAGGTGCGGCCGCCTTCCGAAGGGGGTTGGTGATGGCCAAGGAGCTCCTCCCGCAGGCGGCCGTGATCTACGGCGCGTCGGGCGATCTGACCCAGCGGAAGCTGTTGCCCGCCTTCTGGCACCTGTGGCTGCAGCGGCGGTTGCCGAAGGGGTTCGCGCTGGTCGGCTACGCGCGCTCGGCGATGACCTCGGAGGAGTTCCGGCAGTCCACGTACGACCACGTCAGGAAGTTCTCCAAGCACCCGCCCGAGGGCGAGGCCTGGGACGAGTTCGCTCGGCGCCTGTCGTATTACCGGGGCGAGTTCTCGGAGCCCGGCGCGATGAACGACTTCGCGACGCACCTCGAGAAGATCGACGCCGAGTTCGGCACGCAGGGGCGCCGGATCTTCGACGCGGCGGTGCCACCCACGGTCTACGCCGACATCGTCCGGCGGATCGGCGAGGCCGGTCTGCAGCGGGACGCGAAGATCGTGCTGGAGAAGCCGTTCGGGCGCGACCTGCAGAGCGCGCGCGAGCTGAACGAGGTGATCCACTCCGTGTTCGACGAGACGCAGGTGTTCCGCATCGACCACTACCTCGGCAAGGAGACCGTGCAGAACATCCTGGCCTTCCGTTTCGCGAACGGGATGTTCGAGCCGATCTGGAACCGCCGGTACATCGACCACGTGCAGATCACGGTGGCCGAGTCGATCGGGGTCGAGGGTCGCGGCGGCTACTTCGAGGAAGCCGGGATCATCCGCGACATGATCCAGAACCACCTGATGCAGGTGCTGACGCTGGTGGCGATGGAACCGCCGGCGTCGCTGACCGCCGACGCCGTGCGCGACGAGAAGGTGAAGGTGCTGAAGGCGATCCGTTCCTTCCGCCCCGACGAGATCGACGACGCGACGGTGCGCGCCCAGTACACGCGCGGCCCGTTCGGCGGCGAGGAGGTCAAGGGCTACCGCGAGGAGGAAGGCG
>DATEQE010000360.1:0-2872 GCA_035272825.1 Actinomycetota bacterium | reverse complement strand
CTTCTTCGTCACGCGCTCGACGTCTTTGCGGATCTTGTCCACCTCGGCGCCCTTGCGGCCGATCACGATGCCCGGGCGCGCCGTGCGGATGTAGATCCAGATCTGGTCGCCCTTGCGCTCGATGTCGATGCTCGAGATGCCCGCGCGCGACAGGCGCGAGCGGATGTGCCTGCGGATCCAGATGTCCTCGTGGAGTTGGTCGGAGTAGTCCTTACCGGCGAACCAGTTGGACTTCCACGGGTAGATGACCCCGAGACGGAACCCGTACGGGTTGACCTTGTGACCCACTACGCATCCTCTCCCAACGAACGGACCACCAGCGTGATGTGCGACGTGCGCTTGAGGATCTTGGTGGCACGACCGTAGGCGCGCGGGCGCCAGCGCTTCAGGGTCGGGCCCTCGTCCACCCAGGCCCGGTCGACGACCAGGTTCTGCGCGACCACGCCGGGCTGCTGCTCGGCGTTCGCGACGGCCGAGTTCAGCGCCTTCTCGATCGTCTTGGCGGCGCCGAGCGGCGAGAAGCGCAGGATCCGGCGGGCCTCCTCGACCTGCCGGCCACGGACGAGGTCGACCGCCCGCCGAGCCTTCGGCGGCGAGATCCGCACGTACTTCACCGTCGCTTTCGCCTCCATGTCCCCGCTACCTCACCGTGGTCGAACGCTCACCGCGCGCGTGCGAACGGAACGTCCGGGTCGGCGCGAACTCGCCGAGCTTGTGGCCGACCATCGACTCCGAGATGTACACGGGCACGTGCTTGCGCCCGTCGTGCACCGCGATCGTGTGACCGACCATCTCGGGCACGATCGTCGAACGCCGCGACCAGGTCCGGACGACCTTCTTGTCGCTCTTGCGGTTCATCTCGACGATCTTGACCATCAGGTGCTCGTCGACGAACGGTCCCTTCTTGATGCTCCGCGGCACTAGCCCCGCCCCTTCCCGCGACGCCGGACGATGTACTTGGTCGACGCCTTGTTCTTCTTCCTCGTGCGGCCTTCCTTCTGCCCCCACGGGCTCGTGGGGTGGCGGCCGCCCGAGCTCTTGCCCTCGCCGCCGCCGAGCGGGTGGTCGACCGGGTTCATCGCCACGCCTCGCACGGACGGGCGCTTGCGCTTCCAGCGGTTGCGCCCCGCCTTGCCGAGCTGGATCAGCTCGTGCTCGGCGTTGCCGACCTCGCCGATCGTTGCCTTGCAGGTCGCTTCGACCAGGCGGGTCTCGCCCGAGGGCAGACGCAGCGTGGCCATCGAGCCCTCCTTGGCCATCACCTGGATGCTCGTGCCGGCCGAGCGCGCCATGCGGGCGCCCCCACCGGGCTTGAGCTCCACCGCGTGCACCGTCGTGCCGACGGGGATGTTCCGCAACGGCAGCGAGTTGCCGGGCCGCACGTCGGCGCCCTCCCCCGACACCAGCCGGTCGCCGACCCGCAGGCCGTTCGGCGACAAGATGTATCGCTTCTCGCCATCCGCGTAGTGCAGGAGCGCGATCCGCGCGGTGCGATTGGGGTCGTACTCGATGTGCGCCACCTTGGCCGGCACCCCGTCCTTGTCACGTCGGAAGTCGATCACCCGGTACCGGCGCTTGTTCCCGCCGCCCTGGTGTCGCGTTGTCACGCGGCCCTGCGAGTTGCGGCCGGCGCGGTTGCGGCCCTTCGCGACGAGCGAGCGCTCGGGCTTGGCGCGCGTGATCTCCTCGAAGGAGGACACGCTCGCGCCGCGTCGTCCCGGCGTCGTCGGCTTGTACTTGCGAACGGCCATCGGCTACTTCCCCGTCTCGAAGATCTCGATGCTGTCGCCCTCGGCGAGCTTGACGATCGCGCGCTTCTGGTCCGCCCGCTTGCCGAGCGTGTAGCGCCGCCGCTTCACCTTGCCGGTGCGGTTCAGCGTCCGGACCGAGATCACCTGGACGTTCCAGATCACCTGGACGGCCTCCTTGATCTCGGTCTTGTTCGCCCTTGGGTCGACCAGGAACGTGTAGGTGTTCTGCTCCAGGCCCGCGTAGGACTTCTCGCTCACCACGGGCCGGATGATCACGTCGCGAGGGGTCTTCACTCGGCCTCACCACCCCTCGTGTCGGTCTCCGTCGTCGGCTCGGCCTGGGCGTTCTCCGCCGGCGCCACGGCGGTGGGCTTCTCCGGCTCGGCGGGCGAGCCTTCGACGACGTCGAGCGCGCTCGCGGTGATCACCAGGTGGTCCGCGGCGATCACCTCGTAGACGCCCAGGCTCCGCGCATAGGCGACCCGGACGCCCCGGATGTTGCGGAAGGACTTCTCCACCGCGCCGGAATCGCTCGGCCTCGGCAAGACGAGCAGGACCTTGCCCGCGAGCTCGAGCGTATCGAGTACCTCGGCCGCGGTCTTGGTCTTCGGTGCGTCGAACGCGAGATCCTGCACGACCCTGAGCTTCCCGCTCGTCAGCGCGTCCGTGAGCGCCGAACGGAGGGCACCCCGCTTCATCTTCTTGTTGACGCGCATCTCGTGATCGCGCGGCCGGGGGCCGTGCACCACGCCGCCGCCCGTCCACTGGGGGGAACGGTTCGAGCCCTGCCGGGCCCGGCCGGTGCCCTTCTGGCGCCAGGGCTTTCGACCGCCGCCCGAGACCTCGCCGCGGGTCTTGGTCGAGTGCGTGCCGCGGCGGACCGAGGCGAACCCGGCGAGCACCACCTGGTGCATCAGGGGCACGCTCACCCTGGCCTCGAACACCTCGGGCGCCAGATCGCGGGTGCCGACCTTCTTGCCGGCGACGGAGACCACGTCGACCTTGGGCATCAGCGGCCCCCCTTCCCGGCGGGGGCCTTCACGGCCGAGCGGACCATCACCAGGCCGCCCTCGGGACCCGGGATCGCGCCCCGCAGGAGCAGCAGGTTGCGTTCGGCGTCG
>DATEQE010000359.1:0-2234 GCA_035272825.1 Actinomycetota bacterium | reverse complement strand
ATCATCGCGCTCGGCGTCCCGCTCACCGTCAACCTCCAACGGCGCGCGACGTCCGAGCTCACGACACAGGCGCTGCTACAGGCACAGGGGATCGCGGCGCAGATCGGCTCGGACACCATCGATGGCCCCACTCGCCTCGACCGGATCGTCACGCAGGCGGCCGAGCAGGTGGGTGGCCGGGTGATCGTGGTCGATGCCGAGGGGTTCCTCGTGGCGGACTCGGACGGCTCGGTGGCTCCGGAGACGCTCTACGCCACGCCAGGCCGACCCGAGATCCAGCGCGCCCTTCAGCGGGAAGCGTTCTCGCAGATCCGAGACAGCATCGATCTGGGTCACGACATCATGGCGACGGCCGTCCCGATCCAAGACGAAGGCCGCCTGCTCGGTGCGGTCCGGATCACCAGGAGCGTGCAGCAGGTCAACGACAACATCCGCAACGTCACGATCGGCCTGGGTGCGATCGGCGTCGCAGCGCTCGCGGCCGGGATGCTGCTCGCGTTCTGGCTGGCCGGGTCCTTGTCCCGCCCGCTCACGCGTCTGGCCGCAGTCGCGAAGCGTCTGGGGTACGGCGACCTCTCCGCTCGGGCCGGGGACGTGAGCGGCGCCCGTGAGGTCGAGGAGCTCGGCCGGTCGTTCGACGAGATGGCCGACCGGCTCGAGCGCTCGGTCCAGGCCCAGCGAGAGTTCGTCGCCAACGCCTCGCACCAGCTCCGAACGCCCCTCACCGCCATGAAACTCCGGCTCGAGGGCGCGATCGCGGAGGCGCCAGAGGAAGCCGTGCGAAAGCGCCTCGAGGCGGCCGACCTCGAGGTCGATCGCCTGTCCGGGATCGTCGATCGACTCCTCGTGATGGCGCGTGAGATCGAGGAAGGGACCTCGGCGAACGTCGACCTGGGGGAAGCCGTCGACCGCGCCGTCCTGCGCTGGAACGGACGCGCCGAGGAACGCGACTCGACCGTCATCGCCCGGGGCGACGGTGGATCGGCGCGCGTCGACCCTACCGACCTCGACCAGATCCTCGACAACCTGCTCGACAACGCGACCTCGCACGCACCAGGCGAGGTCACGATCGAGTCGGGCGGTGCGAACGGTCGGGTGTTCGTGGCCGTTCTGGACCGAGGTCCGGGCATCGCTCCCGAGGATCTCGCACGGGTCACGGAGCGCTTCTACCGAGGACGCGGCGCGCCTTCGGGCGGCTCCGGACTTGGGCTCGCGATCGCTCGACAGCTCGTCGAGAAGTGGGGTGGCACCCTGAACGTAGACAGTGCGCTCGGGGAAGGGACGCGGGTCGAGGTCCGCCTGGACGCCGCCCCGTGACCTTTACCTCCCCTTAGCCAATGCGGCCGTAGGCTCGGAGCATGAACAGGACCCTGAGAGCGATCGCCCTCGGCCTCGCCGGGCTCGTCGCGGCCCTCGTGCTGACGGTCGCCGCGTTCGCGATCGCGGGCCAGCGGATCGCGCAGCCCGCCGGCGTGCCGATCTTCACGACGACCGCGACCCGTTCGCCCGGTCCCGACGACGAGCGGGGCGAAGGTCCCTCTTCGAACCACCACAGCACCCAGAGCCTGTCGCCGTCGGTCGACGACCAGGGTGGTGGGCCCGGCGCGTCGACCTCGGAAGGCTCGAGTGGTTCGGACGACGGCGGAGGCTCCGAGGGTCACGGATCCTCGGGTACGGGCTCGAGCTCTGGGAACGAGGGGAACGGCTCCAACGACTCCGGATCTGGATCCGGATCGGGCTCGGACTCGGACTCAGGCAACGACTCGGGCTCGGGCGAGCACGGGGACGACTGACCCCGGATCCTTAACCTCCTCTTATCCACCGGATGTTCGGTCGGTAACTGAAGGCTCCCTAGGGTCTTGTGCGATAGGGATTCCGAGAGGAGGGTTTCGATGCGCAAGGCACTTCGACTGATGGCCATCCTGGCCGCGTTCGGCCTGACCGTGTGGATCGGCGTGGTGGCCCTGGCTCAGGGCTCGAGTGCCCCGACCCCGTCGAACTCGACGACGACATCCTCGGCAGCGACCAGCGTCGAGGACGTCGAGGGCAACTGCGACGAGGCCGAGCACGCGAACGACCCCGAATGCGTCGGCGTGAACCCGGTGGCCGAAGACGACCACGAGAACGACCAGGGCGACGTCAACGACGACGACCAGGGCGAGAACAACGACAACGACGACCACGGTGACGTCAACGACGACGACCAGGGCGAGAACAACGACGACCAGGGCGAG
>DATEQE010000358.1:0-5051 GCA_035272825.1 Actinomycetota bacterium | reverse complement strand
TCGGCGGTCTTGGTCGTGGTCATCGACTGGACGCGGATCGGTGCGTCGCCGCCGATCGTCACGTCGCCCACCCGCACCTGCCGGGTCTTCCTGCGTTCGGTCAACACGGTTCCAGTCTCCCATTCCTACGGGGGGCTACCGCTCGCGCATCCGCGCTCGCTCCCTGAGCCCCCCGCACCCGAAGTCCGCCTACTCGCCGAACACGTGGAACACGACCTGCCGGTCCTTGGGTTCGTCCATCTCGAACAGGATCAGCCGCTGCCACCGCCCCAGCATCGCCGCGCCGCCCGCCACGGGGATCGCGTGGGAGGAGGCCGAGAGCAGCATCGCCTTCACGTGCGCGGGGCCGTTCCGGCGCTCGTGGGACTCGTCGAGGTTCTGCGTGCGGCGCGCCCCGTCGTCGTGCGCGTAGTACATGTCGTCGGGGACCAGGTGCAGCATCCGGGCCCGGAAGTCCTCGAGCGCCCCGTCCTCCCACTCGTTGACGATCAGCGCGCATGTCGTGTGGGCGCAGAACGCAACCACGGATCCATCGGTGACGCCCGAGTCCTTGATCGCCCGCTCGAGCTCCTCCGTGAGGTCCAGGAACGCGTAGCGCCGCGGAGCGGCGATCTCGATGGTCGTGGTTGCGGATGTCATCCCTTCCTCCTCGTCTCGTTCGCGGGCGTACCGCTCGAGCGTTGGCGCTCCTCCCCCGAGGGCGACGCGACCGGCAGCTCGAACGTGAACGCGCTCCCGCGGCCGGGCTCGCTGTCGGCCCAGATCCGCCCGCCGTGCGCCTCGACCACCGAACGCGCGATGGCGAGCCCGATCCCGGTCCCGCCGTCGTCGCGCGAACGCGACTCGTCCACCCGGTAGAAGCGTTCGAACACGTGGGGCAGGTGCTCGGCCGGGATCCCCGGGCCCGTGTCGGCAACGACCACATCGATCGAACCGTTGTGGCTCGATGCGGTGACCGTCACGCGCCCGCCGGTCGGCGTGAACCGCACCGCGTTGTCGAGCAGGTTGAACAGCACCTGATGGACGCGCTCGCGGTCGGCGAAGACCGGCGGCAGGTCGCCCGGCAGGTCGTCGTCGAGCGTCACGCCGGGGTCGGGGCGGGCGACCTGGATCTCGGAGAACACCTGCGAGACGAGCGGTGCGAGCTCGACACGTTCGCGCTCGAGCGGCACGTCGCCCGACTCGAGCCGCGACAGATCGAGGAGCTGGTCCACGAGCCGTCCCAGCCGTTCGGATTGCACGAGCATGATCTGCAGCGTCTCGGGGTCGGGCTGCTCGACACCGTCCAGCAGGTTCTCCAGGTGCGCCCGCAGCGCCGAGATCGGGGTCTTGAGCTCGTGCGACACGTTCGCCACGAGCTCGCGGCGCAGGAGCTCGAGCCCCTCGAGTTCCGTGCTCATCCGGTTGAACGCCTCGGCGAGCTTGCCGACTTCGTCGCGCGAGTCCGTGTGGATCCGCTGCGAGTAATCGCCGGTCTCCATGCGACGGGCCGCCCGCGCCATGTCGCGAAGCGGCTGCGTCATCCCTCGCGCGACCCATCGAGCGATCACGAGCGCGATGCCCGCGCCGAGGACGCCGGCGAGCAGCAGCTCCCCCCAATGCGCGCCGATCGTGAAGACCTCGAACCCCACGCCGAGGATCAGGTAGACCAGCAGGAGGGTCATCCCGACTGCGAACACGATGACCGATCCGAGCTTCGACCGGATCGTGGGCAGCCGCTGCAGGAGCGTCACGACCGGTTCACTCGTCCCCGAACGCGTAGCCGACGCCGTGAACCGTGCGGACGAACCTCGGCTCGGCGCCATCCTCGCCCAGCTTCCGGCGGATGCGCGCCACGTGCGAATCGACTACGCGTCCACCCGCGTAGTCGCGGTAGCCCCAGACGCGATCCATCAGCTGCTCGCGGCTGAGGACGACGCCGGGCTCGCGGGCGAGGGCGAGCAGGATCTCGAACTCGAGCGGGGTGAGCTGCACCTCCCCGCCGTCCACGCTCACCTTGCGTTTGGCGGGGTCGACCGAGAGCCCGCCGTGGTCGATCGGCTCGGTCGAGGGCGCCGAGGTGATGCGTTCGACGCGTCGCAGGATCGCCCTGACCCGGACCGTCAGCTCCCGGAGGCTGAACGGCTTCGTCAGGTAGTCGTCGGCACCCACCGCGAACCCGGCCACCTTGTCGGCCTCTTCGGTCCGCGCCGTCAGCATCAGGACGGGCACCCAGCGTCCGGCCTGGAGCCTCCGGCACACCTCGAGACCGTCCATCCCCGGGAGCATCAAGTCGAGCACGACCAGGTCGGGTTCCTCGGCGCTCGCCAGCTCCAGCGCCTGCGGGCCGTCGGCCGCGACGAGCACCCGGAACCCCTCGCTCGAGAGCCGGGCGCGGACGGCTTCGGCGATCGCGGTTTCGTCGTCCACGACCAGGACGGTCTGCTCGGTCACCGGCCCATCGTAGCCGCCGGTCCCGCGGGGCTCTCGGGGACCGTGTTGAGAAATCGTGGCGCCGACCGGTTCGCGACCGATGGCGTAGCTCGAACGCCCCAGTGCGGAGGAACGGCCTAGACGCTGGGTGGCTTCACGAGGTCCACGTAGACCACGGCGACCGTGAAGACGATGAAGAACGCCGCGACCGCGGCCGAGACGGGGATGACCTTCCGCATGTCGACCGGGCGGCCCCGGATCTTCTCGATCGCGAGGACCGCGAGGTGCCCGCCGTCGAACGGCGGCAACGGGAGCAGGTTCAGCAGACCGACGAACACGTTGACGACGCCGAACAGGAACAGCAGGTCGCCGAACTGGTCCTCGGACGCGAGGCTCCCCGCAACGCGGCCGACGCCAACCACGCTGGCGGGGTCTTCGTCCCGTCGAGGGGCGTCGGTGAACACCAGCGTCGCGAGGCGCCCGATCCCCTCCGGTCCGAAGATCCGCGCCACCCCCCGAACCGTTCCGACCAGGTTGTCACCGACGAGATCGACGGCACCCGTGACCGACCCGACCGCGCCCTGCGAATCGCGGATGACCGTTCGAGGGTGGACACCCACGCCGATGCGGCCGATCACCTCGCCGCCGACCTGCGAGAGCGCCGGCACCATCACGGCCCGGAAGGTCTCGCCGTCTCGCCGGATCGTGAACGTCACGGGCTCACCGGCATGCGCGGTGGTGTACGCCACCAGCTCGTCGGCGGACGGATCGGTCAGGTCGTCGACGGCGACCACGATGTCGTCGGGCCGGAGCCCGGCCGCCGCGGCGGGCGACTTGACGCCGTGCAGGGTCGGCTTGACCGCGGAGATCACGACGCCCCGCGCGACCGGTTGGCCCACGAGCCCCAGCCACAGCCCGAAGCACAGGAACGCCAGGACGAAATGCGTCGCCGGCCCCGCGAGGATCACCAGCGAGCGCTGCCAGATCGGCTTGGCCCCGAACGTCCGTGGGAAGTCCTCGGGCGCGACCTCCTCGTACGGGTTCATCCCCGCGATCTTCACGTAGCCGCCGGCGGGGATCGCCTTGAGGCCCACCTCGGTCTCCCCGCGCATCCGCGACCAGAGCTTTGGACCGAAGCCGACGAAGAACTCGGTCACCTTGATCCCGAACGCCCGCGCGACCGCGAAGTGCGCGGCCTCGTGGATCACGATCACCAGAATCAGGGCGAAGAAGAAGGCACCGATGCCAAGCGCCGCCACGGGGCGACCGTCCTACCGAGCCTCGATGATCTCGGCGGCACGCCGGCGAGCCCAGGTATCGGCCCGCTCGAGGTTCACCACCGAGACCACGCTCGAGGGCGCCTCGTGCTCGTCGACGACGGCCGTGACAACCTCGACGATGCGCGTGAGGGGGATCTTGCCCTCGAGGAAGGCCATGACCGCGACCTCGTTGGCCGCGCTCATGACCGCGGGGAAGGTCAGAGCGAGCTCGCCGACGCGATAGGACAGGTCGATCGCCGGGAACGCCTCCCGGTCGACCGGCTCGAACGACAGGCGGCTGTCGGCGAGCGGAACGGGGCCGACGCCCGTCGGGAGCCGCTCGGGCCATGCGAGCGCGAGTTGGATGGGCAGCCGCATGTCCGGGACCGCGAACTGAGCGGTCATCGACCCGTCCCGGAACTCCGCGAGCGCGTGCACGAGGCCCTCCGGGTGGATCACGGCGTGGATCTGCGAGTACTCGAGCCCGAACAGGTAGTGCGCCTCGATCACCTCGAGGCCTTTGTTCATCAACGTGGCCGAGTCGATCGTGATCTTCGGCCCCATCTGCCAGACGGGGTGCGCGAGCGCCTCCTTCACTGAGGCCTTGGCGAGCTCCGCGTGGGTCCAGCCCCGGAACGGACCGCCCGACCCCGTCAGGATCACGCGCTTCAGGTCCTCGCGGCGCTCCCCACGCAGGCATTGGGCGAGCGCGGCGTGTTCCGAGTCGACCGGGATGAGCCGCTCCGGCTCGCCCTTGATCAGGTCGACGACGAGGTCGCCACCGACGACCAGGCTCTCCTTGTTGGCCAGGGCGAGCAGCTTGCCCGCCTGCAGGGTCGCGAGCGTGGGCGCCAGGCCGGCCGACCCGACCAGCGCGTTCAGGACCATGTCGGCCTCGGAATCTCGCGCCAGACCCTCGGCCGCCTCGGGCCCAACGTGGACCTCGACGCCCCTGATCCCGCTGAGCTTCTCTTCGAGGTCGACGGCCGCCTCGTCGTTCGCGATCGCCACGTGGGGAGGGAGGAACTCCCGGATCTGCCCGACCAGGAGCTCCTGGTTGGTGCCCGCGGACAGGCCGACCACCTTGAACCGGTCGGGGTTGTGCCGCACGACGTCGAGCGCCTGCGTCCCCACCGATCCCGTCGAACCGAGGATCACGAGCGAGCGCATCGCCCCACGATACCCCGCGGCGCCCACAAACCACGCAAGGACGACTGACCCCGGGTGAGAGAGGTCTCAGAGCAGGATCAGGCGGAGGTAGATGAAGGCGGCGGGGGCCACGAACAGCACGGAGTCGATCCGGTCCATCACGCCGCCGTGACCGGGCAGGATCCCGCCCATGTCCTTGATCTCGAGGTCCCGCTTGAGCAGCGATTCGGC
>DATEQE010000357.1:0-8756 GCA_035272825.1 Actinomycetota bacterium | reverse complement strand
GAACGTCCGCACGGAGGTGGATAAGGTCGTGACGTCGGCGCCTGAGGTCGAGGCCGGGAACCGCTTCTCGGTCGAGGTCCGCGACGGCGAGGACGGCCAAGGGATCGGCCAAGGGATCGGCCAAGGGATCGGCCAAGGGATCGGCCAAGGGATCGGCCAAGGGATCGGCCAAGGGATCGGACAAGGGATCGGATGGAGCGTGGCGATCTTCGACCCGAAAGGACGCGAGGTCGCGGTGCGGGCCTGCCGCGACGAGACCGAGGCCCGGACGTTCGCCTCCACCGTCCGCCAACACATCGCGTGGCTGTCGGATGCCCGGTTCCGCGAGATCTACCGGCTCGCCGAGGGGGCGTGACGTGGGCTTCAACGCGATGCAGCCCGGTAGGCTCAAGCGTGGCGATCTGATCTTCTTCGTGGTCGGGGTGGTCGTGATCGTCGCCCTGATCGTCTGGGCCGTCTCGTAGGTGGACGCGGGGAGCATCGCAGCGCTCGACTTCTGCTACGTCACCACCAAGGGACGGCGTTCGGGGAGCCCCCACACGGTCGAGATCTGGTTCGCGCTCCGGGGAGACGTCCTGTACCTGCTCGCCGGCGGCAGCGAGGAGAGCGACTGGGTGAAGAACCTCCGGGCGGATCCCACCGTCGGTCTGCGGCTCGGCGACCGCGACCTGATCTGTCGTGGACGGCTCGTGGACGATCCGGAGGAGGACGCCCTGGCCCGGCGGTCGCTCCTGGAGAAGTACGGGCCTCGAGACGCCGACGACCTGTCGGAGTGGGCCAGGACTGCTCGGCCGGTCGCGATCGACCTGCCCCCGGAGTGAGCTAGGCCGGGCTCTCGTCGAACCCGATCGAGAACAGGCGCTCCAGGTCGTGCTTCGAGTACACCTGGAACGCGATGAGGGTCTCGGTCCTCGCGACGCCCTCGACCTTCGAGATCCCGCCGGGGATCACCGACGCCAGATCGTCGTGGTTCGCGACGCGCACGATCGCGACCAGGTCGAACTCGCCGGCCACGGAGTAGACCTCCGAGACACCTACCAGGTCGGCGATCGCCTGCGCGGCCTCGGGGATCTCGTCGATCTCGCACTCGATCAGGACGACGGCGTGCACGCTCATCGGGTCACCGCCCGCGGCGACGGTCGGCTCACGCCCGCTCCAAGACGACGGCGAGGCCCTGGCCGCCGGAGATGCAGAGGGTGGCCAAGCCCAGTGCGGCCCCGCGCGAGCGCAGCGCATAGGCGAGCGAGAGGATGATCCGGGCACCCGACATCCCGATCGGATGGCCGAGCGAGATCCCGCCGCCGTGCACGTTCAGCCGGTCGCGGTCGAACTTCAGCTCGCGTTCGCACGCGAGCACCTGCGCCGCGAACGCCTCGTTGATCTCGATCAGGTCGATGTCGGCGAGCGAGAGCCCGGTCCTCTCGAGCACCTTCTTGGTTGCCGGCACGGGACCGATGCCCATGATCTCCGGCGGCACACCGGCCCACGACATCCCGATGATGCGCGCGAGCGGCTGGCGCCCCTCCGCCTCGGCCCGGGACGCGGACATCAGCAGCATCGCCGCGGCTCCGTCCGTGATCCCGCTCGAGTTGCCGGCAGTGACGCTGCCACCCTCGCGGAACACCGGCTCCAGCTCCGCGAGCCGCTCGAGCGTCGTGTCCGGGCGGGGGTGCTCGTCGTCCGACACGGTCACGCTGCCCCTCCCCGCTCCTTGGCCGGCCGGTGCTTCGACCGCGAACATCTCCGCGCCGCGCGCCCGGGCGCCGGCGGCGGCCTTCTGCTGCGACTCGAGCGCGAACTCGTCCTGCTCGGCCCGAGACAGGCCGTAGCGGTCGACGAGGTTCTCCGCGGTCTCGCCCATGATGAGCCCGCACAACGGGTCGAGCAGTCCGTCGCGGTACATCGCGTCGTACACCTGCGCGTCGCCCATCCGGTAGCCGGTGCGCATCCGGTCGAGCAGGAAGGGGACCCGGGTCATGTTCTCCATGCCCCCGGCCAGCACGACCTCGGAGTCGCCGAGCGCGATCTGCTGCGCCCCGAGCTGCACGGCCTTCATCCCGGAGCCGCACGCGATGTTCACGTTGTACGCGGAGACCTCCACCGGAACCCCGGCGCGGACGCTCACCTGGCGGCCCGTGTTCGGGCCGTTGCCCGCCTGGCGGGCGTGACCCAGGATCGTCTGGTCGATCTGGTCGGGTTCGACGCCCGAGCGACGCATCGCCTCCCGGGCCGCGAGCACGCCGAGGTCGACGGCGGGCAGCTCCGCGAATGAACCGAGGAAGCGGCCGATCGGCGTGCGTGCGCCTTCGAGGATGACCGCCGTCTCCACGAGCGACAGTCTATCCGCCGCTCGCGGAGCGCCGGCCCGAGAGGCGGTACAGATCCCGGAGCACACCGATCTCGGCACCGTGATGGGCGTCGTGATCGGTCATGGTCGTGAAGATCCTCCACGCGGGCCACTCCTCGCCCCAGTTGGTGAGCACCGGCGCGTCCAGGGAGCGGTCGTCCAGACCGGAGAGGTCGTCCGTCAACAGGCGGCGGCCGCGCTCGAGGATCTCGATCGTGCTCGCCACGTCGTGCGGCTTCTCGATCGTGATGAAGTTCAGGGAGCGGGGGCCGAACGCCCATTCGTGGTAGATCACCTTGCACAGGGCGACGTGCACGAGCCGCCAACCGATCGTCGTGAACGGCGACGGTTCGGGCTCGGGGAGCTCGTAGTGGTAGGTCCACCCGCCGTCCTCGCCCCGGAACACGGTCCAGCACCCGGGCACCGGCTCCCAGAAGAACTCGTCGTCGGTAAGCCCGTCCAGGCGCCGGCGGAAGCCCTCGTAGGTCTCGGCCATGGCCGTCGCGAGCAGCTCGACCGCGCTGGTCATCTCGACCGGAGCTTAGCCAGGTCGTTCGCGGACGGAGGCCGCCCCACGCACGGCCTCCAGGATCTTCGACAGGGCCGCGCCGCCGTCCACCGGTTCGACGAGCGGGACGTCCGTGGTATCGATCCGGACCTCGTGACGGAGGATCCACGAACGGAGCGCCGAGAGCTCGTCGGCCCGCTCCCGAGGGCAGGGGTGCCCAAGAGCTTCGTCGTCGTCCCGGTCACCGCGCGCAAGCGCCCCTCGGTGGAGGCGGATGGGGCGATCCTGCCCATGGCGGAAGACGAGCTCGTCGCCGGCGAGGAGCCAGCCGTCGATCCGCCTCCTGGCCAGGGCCTCGGCCAGGGCGCGGAGGCGGTCGCGCGCCAACGCCGCCTCCTCGAACCGTTCCTGCTCGGCGAGGTCGCGCATGCGCGCCTCGAGCGTTCCGAGGAGCCCGCCCGGTGTGGAGAGGGAGGAGATCAGGGAGCGGACGAGCTCCTCGTAGCGCTCGGGGCCGACGCGCCCGTCGCAGGGAGTCAGGCATCGGTGCATCTCGGCGAGCGCGCACGGCGCGAACCGGGTGGACGCGCGCATCGCCGTCGTGCAGCGGCGGATCGGGAAGACGTCCTCGAGCGCCTCCTTCGCCAGGCGCGCGAGGTGCGACGAGGGGAACGGGCCGAGGAACGCGCCGCCGCCCTTGGTCTCGCGGACGACCTTGATCCGAGGATATGCCTCGGCGTCGTCGATCCGCAGGTAGGCGTACTTCCGCCAGGCCTTGCCCCGGCGGTTGTACTTCGGCTCGTGCTCGCGGATCAACCGCGCCTCGAGGATCAGGGACTCGAGCTCGGAGCCACACGCTACGCCGTCGACCGACGCGGTCTCGGCAAGCAGGTCATCGACCTTCTTGCGGCCGTCGCCGTAGAAGTAGCTCTTCACCCGCGAACGCAGGTCGACCGACTTGCCGACGTACAGCACGCGGCCGTCGCGACCCCGGAACAGGTAGACGCCGGGTCCATTCGGGAGGTGCTCGGCCAGCCGGATCTTCCCGAAGTTCGGACGCCCCCGGGCGCGGACGGCACCGTGCAGGTCGCCCAGCGTGACGATCCCGAGCCGCCCGCCGAGGTCGAGCAGGCCGTGGAGCACCTCGGAGCAGGCCTCGGCGTCGGGCAAGGCCCGGTGCGACGGTCGGACCGCCGTACGGAAGTACTGCGCGAGCGTGTGGAGCCGCACGTTCGGCACGTCCGGCCACACCACGCGTCGCGCGAGCCGGGCGGTGCAGACGGGCGGCGGCGGGAGCGCGCCGTAGTCGAGCCGTTCGAGGGCGACGTTGAGGAACGTGAAGTCGAAGCGGGCGTTGTGGGCCACGAAGACGCAGCCGCGCGCGAACTCGGCGAACGACGGCAGCACCCACTCGATCGGGGGCGCGCCGGCCACCACCAGGTCGTCGATCCCGGTCAGGTGCGTGATCTGGCGGGGGATCGGCACGCCCGGGTTCACGAGCGTCTCGAAGACGCCGGTGCGCTCGCCGCCGCGGAGCTTCACCGCGCCGATCTCCGTGATCCGTGAGTCGGCGGGCGACCCGCCGGTGGTCTCGAGGTCGACGACCACGAACTCGACCTCGGACAGCGGGACGGCGTCCTCGAACGTGGTCTGAAGCGCGTCCGCGAGCACCCGGCCTCCCGCGGGGCCGCGCGAGGAGGAGCAGGCTACCCGAACAGGTGTTCGGAGGTCAAGGGTGCTGCTTAGTGCACGTCGCGCGTGCGGAACAGGGCGGTGGCAGCGAGCAGCAGCGCGGCGCCCAACGCCGCCAGGTACAGGCCGGCCCCGATCGTCGACCGTCCGAGCAGGGGGAAGTCGATCGGCGAGTCCACGACGAACAGGCCGGCGTTGTCCGTGAGGAGCCCGGGCGTCCACTGCGGCCGGAGACCCCGCACCAGATTCTCGACGATGACGAGGTAGCCGAACCCCACCCCGAGCGCGACCGCCGTATTGCGTCCGGCCGATGCCAGCCCGAACCCGAACCCCGCGAAGATCGTGGACAGCGCCGCGACGCGCAGCGCGACGCCGGCGGACTCGGCGAGCCACGCGGCGTCGGCGCCGGTGGTCGACCCCGCGCCGGCGGCGGCCACCGCGAGCGCGATCGCGAGGAGCGCCTGGATCACGAGCGAGACGACGAACACGCTCGTCAACGCGGCCGCGATCTTCGCGATCAGCACGCGCCCGCGTCGTGGCTCCCAGCTCAGGATCGTCGTGACGTGGCCTGCGTGCCAATCGGCGCCGATGGCGGAGGCACCGAGTATCCACCCGACGGACACCAGGACCAGCGACGTGCCCATCAATACGTCGGGCAGACCCACGAGCGCGTACTCCTGCGTGAGGAACACGATCACGCCGGTCGCGACGATCACGAGCACCTCGAGCGCGACGAGCACCTTAACCAGTCGGCGCGACCGGAACCGGCGGAACTCCGAGGCGAGCAGCCCGCTCATCGCGCGCCCTCCGTGGAGGCGCCGCCGGTGAGCTCGAGGAAGACGGTCTCGAGATCGGCCTCGTCGGCGCGGAGCTCGGTCAGGTACAGCCCCCGGTCGGCGAGGGTTCGCGTCACGCGCGCCGCGTCTGCCGGCGGGAGTCCGACCCGGATGAAGCCGTCGTCGGCACGCGCGTCGATCCCGGCTTCGCCGAGGATCCGGAGACCCTCGGGCACGTCGTCGAGCCGCACGAGCAGCCCCGTGGCGTGCCCCGCGGTCAGGACCTCGTGCACTGGACCGGTCGCCACCTGCCGACCCTTGGCCAGGATCGCGACGCGGTCGGCCGTCTGCTGGACCTCGGTCAGGATGTGGCTGGAGACGAACACGGTCCTGCCCTCGTTCCCGAGGCGCCGCATCAGCTCGCGCACCTCGACGATCCCGGCCGGATCGAGCCCGTTCGCCGGCTCGTCGAGGATCAGGACCTCCGGATCCTTGAGGAGGGCACCCGCGATCCCGAGCCGTTGCTTCATGCCGAGCGAGTACGTCTTGACCTGATCGTCCGCGCGTTCGGCGAGCCCGACCTGGTCGAGCACCTCGCGGACGCGCGTGCGCCCGATGCCCGAGATCCGTCCGAGCAGCTCGAGGTTGCGCGTCGCCGAGAAGCGCGGGTACATCGCCGGGCTCTCGACGATCGAGCCGACCCGGCCGATGACCTTGTGGACCCCCGCGGGTTCCTCGCCGAGCAGCCGGCACCGTCCCCCGGTCGGACGGACGAGACCGAGGAGGCACCGGATCGTCGTGGTCTTGCCGGCGCCGTTCGGCCCGAGGAAGCCGAAGACGCCGCCGCGCGGGACGGCCAGATCCAGGCCGTCGACCGCCACGGTCCGGCTGCCGCGGACCCGTCGGTACGCCTTGCGCAGCCCCTCGACCTCGATGACGGTGTCCATCCCACGGACACGGTACGTCGGCGCACGCGTCGACCGCACGGCCGCACCCACCACAGACCCACGGGGGGTGGCCAGCACGCGGTCGGGAGGGGGTTCGGTCGCGACGGTCAGCGGGGGAAGAGCTCGTCCTCGACCAGGAACGCGATCAGCTGACCCACGGCGATGTGCGCCTCCTGGATGTGAGAGGTCTCCGTGCTCGGCACGTTGATCTCGATGTCGGCGAGCGCCCCGAGCTTGCCGCTCGATCCGCCCGTCAGCGCGATCGTCCGGATGCCGGCCGCCTTCGCCGTCGCGAACGCCCGCACCACGTTCTCCGAGTTCCCGCTCGTCGAGATCCCGACGAGTACGTCGCCCTCGCGACCGAGGGCTTCCACCTGGCGTTCGAACACGCCGTCGAAGCCGAAGTCGTTCGCCACCGCCGTCAGGAGCGAGGTATCTGTCGTGAGCGCGATCGCCGCGATGGCATCGCGCCGCCGATCGACGGTGAGCGTGCTGACGAACTCCGTCGCCAGATGCTGGGCGTCGCCGGCGCTGCCGCCGTTGCCGCACAGCAGGATCTTCCCTCCGTCTCGGAGCGACTCGACGATCGCGGCCGTCGCGCCGAGGATCTGCGCCGCGCACTCGTCGGCGGTCCGAGCGGCCGTGCGCGAGGTCTCAAGCAGGTACTCGCGCACCCTGTCGAGGTTCACGGCCCCACGCTCGTCAAGAGGTCGTCCCGGATGATGGCTGCCGCCTCACGCAGGTCGGCGACGACGTGGTCGGCGTCCTCGCCGGCCCCGCGCTCGAGCTCATCGTCCCCGTGGCCGGTGCGCACGAGGATCGTCCGGGCGCCTACTGCACGCCCCAGACGCAGGTCGGACCCGTGATCGCCGACGAGCCAGGCCTCGGCGGGGTCGAACCCGAGGGCGACGGCCGCGCGCTGGACCATCAGCGTCCCGGGCTTCCGGCACGCGCAGCCCTCGTTCGGCCGGTGCGGACAGAACTCGATGCCGTCCAGCGTCACGCCCTCGGCGGCGAGCAGGTCCGTCAGGCGCGCGTGGATCTCGTTGAGCTCGGCGACGGTGAGCATCCCGCGGCCGATGGGGGACTGGTTCGTCAGGACGACGAGGCCGAGCCCGAGCCCCCGGAGCTCGCGCAGGGCCTCGCCCGCACCGGGGACCAGTCGGAGCTCGTCGGGCCGGAGCACGTACCCGATCTCCTCGTTGATCGTGCCGTCGCGATCGAGCAGGACGAAGCGGCGGCTCACGAGGGTCTCCACACGCGACCGCCGTCGTGCGCCTCGACCCCGTGGGCGCGGAACGCGAACTCCGCGAACTGGCCGCCGAGCGCCTCGAGCGCGCTCCGGACCGCGGGCTGGCGGTCGGGCCGGCACGCGAGCAGGAGGTAGCCGCCGCCCCCGGCGCCGCAGAGCTTGCCGCCCGAGGCGCCGGCGTCCGCGGCCACCGCGAGCAGGCGCTCGATCCGTGTGCCCTCGGAGACGTGCGGGTTCATGAGCTTCTTGCTCTCGAAGGCCTCGCGGAGCATCGGCCCCAGCCGGTCGAGGTTTCCGTCCTCGAGCTCCCGTCGCATCTCGAACGCCATCGCCTGCAGCTGCTTCATCCCCACGATCGTGTCCTCGCGCCCCTCCTCGTACATGCGGATCTGGGTGGCGATCAGCCCGAGGTCGGTCCGGACGTGGCCCGTGTAGCAGAGCAACAGGTGCGCCCGGAGCTCCCCGACGGCCTCTGGCGAGAGCGCGAGGGGCCGGACCGCGACGCCGCGCTGGTCGAACTCGAGCAGGTTGAAGCCGCCGAAGGCCGCCGCGAACTGATCCTGCAATCCGCCCGCGATGCCGAGGTCCTCCCGCTCGATCAGATAGGCGAGCTCGGCGACCTCGCTGGGCGCCATCGATCGGTCCGTCAGCATCGCGAGCGCGCCCACGCAGGCCGTGACCAGCGCGGAGGAGCCTCCGAGCCCGCTGCCGGGCGGTGCGTCGGATGCGATGTCGACATCGATCCCCGTCGGCACCCCCATCCGCTCGATCGCGGCCTTGGGTAGGTCCATCACGCCGTCGTACACGGGCCCGTGCTCGAGGTGGTACTCGACGAGATGACCGAGATCCAGCGAACGGATCCGCACCTGCCGATCGTCCCGCGGCGCGACTGAGACGTGTGCCGCGTGGTCGATCGTCGCCGACAGGACGGCGCCGCCGTGACGTTCGTAGTACTGGGGGAAGTCGGTGCCGCCCCCGACGAAGCTGATCCGGAGGGGCGCGCTCGCGCGGATCGTGTCGGACGTCATGGGCCCGCAAGTATGGGCCGCGTCCCGGCCGTGCGACCAGCCGAGCGACCAGCCGTGCCGAGGCCGCGGGGGGCCGGTGGCCTCAGGCCACGAACCGGACGACGCGACGACGCTGCTGCTCGGTGAGGCCGCCCCACACGCCGTAGCGCTCGCCGTTCTTCAGGGCCCACGAGAGACAGGTCTCGCGGATGTCGCAGGCCGAGCAG
>DATEQE010000356.1:0-9872 GCA_035272825.1 Actinomycetota bacterium | reverse complement strand
CGACGAAGACCTGCTCGGAACGGTACTTCGAGCCGAGCGCGGGCGGACCACCGGAGACCGAAGTCATGCTGAGCTTCGCGTTCGGGTTCGCCCACTCGGGATGGTGCTCTCCGTCGGAGAGCGTGTCGAACACCTTCTCCGGTGGGGCATCGATGTGCATCGTCCAGTGGTAAGCCATCACGCCTCCTGGGTCGACGGCGGTCGCTCGGCGTCCGGAGCGGCCGGTCTTTCAGCATGGACTTACGTAAGCGTCAACTGAAGGTCGCCGTGGCGCACAGCGCGGGTCTCCCACCTCCGCGTCCGCATCGGTTTGCGATGCTGGCGCCGTGGCTCGGCGCTTCGTGCTCCATCTCGATCTCGACGAATTCATCGCGGCCGTCGAACGGCTCCGGCGCCCCGAGCTCGAGGGCAAGCCGATCGTCGTCGGCGGCGACGGCGATCCGCGCAAGCGCGGGGTGGTCTCGACCGCGAGCTACGAGGCGCGCGCGTTCGGGATCAGGAGCGCGATGCCGCTCCGGACCGCGTACAAGCGCAACCCCGACGCGATCTTCCTCCCCGTCGACGCGGAGGCCTACCTCGTCGCCAGCCGCGAGGTGATGGAAACGCTCCGCACGTTCGACGCCGAGGTCGAGGTCGCGGGGTGGGACGAGGCGTTCCTGGCCGTCATGACCGAGGACCCCGAGACGTTCTCGAAGCGGATCCAGGAGCGGGTGCTCGAACGCACGCGCCTGTGGTGCACGATCGGGATCGGGGACAACCGCCTGCAGGCCAAGCTCGCGAGCGGGTTCGGCAAGCCGCGCGGGGTGTTCGTGCTCACGTCGGATCGATGGGATGAGGCGATGCTCGGGCTCCCCACTACCGAGCTGTGGGGCATCGGGGCCAAGACCGCGGCCAAGCTCGCCGAGCTCGGGATCCGCACCGTCGGCCAGCTCGTCGCCGCGGACGAGGCCGCCCTCGCCGACCGCTTCGGACCCTCGACCGGGCCGTGGCTCGCGAGCCTGGGACGCGGCGAGGGCTCGGCTCGCGTGCACCCCGAGGGGTGGACGGCCAAGGGGCGGAGCCGCGAGCACACGTTCCAGCGCGACCTCACGGAGCCGAACGAGGTCGCGGCCGAGGTCGCCCGGACCGCGCGCGAGGTCGCGAGTGATCTCCGCAGGGACGACCGGCTCGCCGCGCGTGTCGTGGTGAAGGTGCGGTTCGCGCCGTTCTTCACCAGCACCCACGGCGTCACGCTCGCCGAGCCCACGGCGGACGCCGACCTGGTGGCCGAGGCCGCCGATCGCGCGCTCGAGCGGTTCGACCTTGACCGGCCCGTCCGCCTCGTCGGGGTCCGAGCGGAGATGACGCCTCGGGTGGTACAAGACGGCGCATGAGCGTCCAGTACCACCTGAAGCTCGCGCCGGGCGACGTCGCGCCGTACGTCCTGCTCCCGGGCGACCCGGGCCGGGTCCCGCTCGTCGCGAGCCTGTGGGACGAGTCGCACGAGGTCGCGAGCAACCGCGAGTACGTGACGTTCACCGGCACGTACCGGGGCGTGCCGATCTCCTGCACGTCGACCGGGATCGGCTGTCCCTCCACGGCGATCGCGATGGAGGAGCTCGCGCGGGTGGGCGCGACGACGTTCGTGCGGATCGGGACCTGTGGCACGTTCCAGGACCGGGTCCGCAACGGCGACATGGCGATCTTCGATTCGGCCGCGCGCTACGACGGTGCCTCCAGGCTCTACGCGCCGCTCGAGTTCCCGGCCGTCGCCGACCACGAGATCGTGGACGCGTCGATCGCCGCCGGCGAGGCGCTCGGCTACCCGTTCCACGTGGGCACGACACGTTCGGCCGACACCTTCTACGCGATGCACCCGCGGCCGGGCTCGTCGTTCAACGACTATTGGCAGTCGTCGTGGCGCGACCACTTCGAGGACCTGAAGCGGCTGAACGTCATCGCCGCCGAGATGGAGGCGAGCGTGATCCTCGTGCTCGCGCGCATCTGGGGCCTGCGCGCCGGCGGGATCGCGGTCGTGCTGGACAACGTGCTCCGGGTCTCGGGCGCGTCGGGCGAGTTCGACCCGCAGGACCAGTTCGAGCACGGCGGGGACGAGATCGAGCGGCTCGCCCGTATGGGCTCGGAGATCGTCCGGATCGTCGCCGAGCGGGACGCGGCGCGAGACCCCCACGACGTGAACCCGGCGTGAACCTGCAGTACCACGTCAAGCTCGCGCCCGGCGACGTCGCGCCATACGTGCTGCTGCCCGGCGATCCGGGCCGGGTTCCGGTGGTCGCGTCGTACTGGGACGAGGCCCGCGAGGTCGCGCGCAACCGCGAGTACGTGACCTACACCGGCACGTACCGGGGAGCACCGATCTCGTGCACCTCGACCGGGATCGGGGCGCCGTCCACGGCGATCGCGCTCGAGGAGCTCGCGCGGGTGGGCGCGACGACGTTCGTGCGGATCGGGACGTGTGGGTCGCTCCAGACGCGCGCCAGCGTTGGCGACCTCGCGATCTTCGACTCGGCGGCACGGTCCGACGGCGCGTCCCGCCTGTACGCGCCGCTCGAGTTCCCGGCCGTCGCCGACCACGGGGTGGTGACCGCGACGATCGAGGCGGCCCGGAGCCTGGACGTGACGCACCACGTCGGGACGACGGTCTCGACCGACGTCTTCTACACGCCGCAGGAGGGCGTCGCGTTCGGCGGCTACCACCAATCGTGGGCACGTGAGATCTACGAGGACGCCCGGCGTCAGAACACCCTCGCCGTCGAGATGGAATCGAGCATCGTCATGGTCCTGACGCGGATCTGGGGGCTCCGCGGCGGCGCGATGGCCGTCATCGCCGACGACGTGTTCGCGATGGTGGACGAGGGCGGCGCGTTCGACGCCGAGGCCACCTTCGACGTGGGCGCGGCGCAGATGGAACGCCTCGCGCGCGTGGGCAGCGAGACGGTCCGCGTGCTCGCCGAACGCGACGCGGCGGCCCCGCCTCCGACCGGAACGGTCTAGCCGAGCGGCTCGCGCCCCATCCGGACCCGGTAGTCCTCGTTGAACGAGTAGAGGAACCGATCCTGCCGCGGGTAGACGCCCGTCGTGAACGCGCGCGAGCCCACACCGGTCTGCGCCCGCTCGCACACGTCCCAGTCCTGTTTGGAGATGAGGTCCCAGAGCTCGACCACCGGCTGCGGCTTGAAGCGCTCGGGGTCGGCGATCACCTCGGGCGGGAACAGGTACTCCGAGACGACCGTGGTGTGGGAGGGACCCCTCGGGTAGCCGAGGTAGTACATGACGCAGTCGGGATGCAGGTTGAGCATCAGGTTCGGGAACTGGTACGAGCCGTAGTACCGGCCGAGATCCTCGGGCAGCAGTCCGGGGAGCGTCGGGAGCTCGGATCGCCCCTCGATCGTGAACGACGTCGCGCCCTCGACCATCGCGTTCCCGCCGTCACGCATCTCGTCGTCCCAGACCTCCCCGAACCGGAACAGCGGCACCACCTTGACGAGCTCCGGGTGGACGGTCGGACAATGCAGACACTCGTTGTAGTTCTCGACGATGATCTTCCAGTTGGCCTCGACCTCGTACACAAGCCGAACGCCGATCCGCAGGTCCTGCATCGCGAACCGCTCGAACGCGGTCATGGACTCGGTGCCCTGCGTGAGGGCATCCAGCAGCGGACGCGGACGGTCGGCGAGGTTCACGAAGACGAAGCCCGCGTACTCGTCGACGCCGATCGGGTGCAACGGGTACGAGGACCGGTCGAACCACTCGTCCTCCTGCACGTTCGGCGTGCCGATCAGGCGTCCGTCCAGGTCGTACGTCCACGCGTGGTACGGACACGTGAACGCCTTGCGTCGGTTGCCTCGGTCGTCGTCATCCAGGAACTTCGTCCCGCGGTGCGAGCACATGTTGTAGAAGCCGTTCACACGGCCCTCGGCGTTGCGGACGACGAACACCGATTCCCCCGCAACGTCCCGAACGACGTAGTCGCCGGGACCCGCCACCTCCTCCGAACGCCCGAACGCGACCCAGTCCCCCCACCAGATCCGCCCGCGCTCCTCGTCCCAGACCTCGAAGCTCGTGTGGTCGCGGCCGGTCAGCGTGGGACGCGGACGCCAGTTGCGTTCGGCGGGCCGGAGCCAGAAGTCGGTGGTGGGCTCCATGGACAGATCCGCGGTCCTCTCCCCACGGCGGTTTGAACGGCCGTTCAACTCGGTTCCCAGAGCATACGCCGGACCGCGAAGAAGTGGAAGGCGGCTGGTCGATCGGCCCAGGACCCGGGGGAAGGCGGGGTCTGCCTGTTCGAACGGCCCGGGGAGCGCCACCTTCGTACTAGGCTCTGTCCGTGGAGCGGGTCCCCGAGCAGCGCAACCTCGTCCTGATCCTCGCTCGGGCGTTCGCCGCGCAGCTTGCGACGGCCGTGTTCCTGCTCGATCCCGAGGGCACGATCATCTACTACAACGAGGCCGGCGAGCGATTGACCGGGCGTACGTTCATCGAAGGGGCCGGCGAGACCATCGACGAGTGGATGACGCGGACCCATCCGCGCGACGCGGAGGGTCTGGAGCTGCCGGTCCAAGATCTCCCGCTGGGCACGGCGATGCTGAAGCACGAGCCCGCCCATGGCATCGTCATCTTCACGACGACCGACGGCGTGGATCGCATGATCGAAACCGCGACGTTCCCGCTGTTCGCTCACACGGAGGACTTCGTCGGAAGCTTCACGCTTTGCTGGCCCATCGAGGAAGACCGCCGGTGAAGGGGAGGATCTGGGGGAGTCGGGGGTCGATCGCTTCGCCGGGGCAGGACACGAAGCGGTACGGCGGGAACACGTCGTGCGTCGAGCTCCGGCCGCCGGGCTGCGACGTCGTGATCCTCGACGCGGGCACCGGAATCCGAGAGCTCGGCGTCCGGCTCGTGCGTGAGGGCGCCGAACGCATGTTCCTCCTGCTCACGCACCTGCACGTGGACCATCTCGAGGGCCTCGGCATGTTCGAGCCGATCTGGCGCAAGCAGACCGAGCTGCACATCTGGGGTCCGGCATCGCCGGTCGCCTCGCTCGAGCAGCGGATCGCGAAGTACTTCTCCCCACCGCTATTCCCGGTTCACCTCTCGGAGGTGCCGGCGACGATCGAGTACCACGACGCGTCGGAGTCGGAGTGGCAGATCGACGGTGCGCACTTCTTCTCGAACGCGATCATCCACCCGGGCCCGACGGTCGGCTACCGCATCGAGTCCAGGGGTCGCTCGCTCGCGTACCTCACCGACCACGAACCCGCCCTGGGGGCCGACCTCGACCGCGACCCGTCCGAATGGATCTCCGGGTTCGCGATCGCGCACGGGGCCGACCTCCTGATCCACGACTGCCAGTACACGCCGCGGGAGTACGAGCACCGGCTGGGTTTCGGGCATTCGTCGACCGAGCACGTGGCCCGGTTCGCCGAGACGACCGAGGTCGACCGGGTGCTGCTGTTCCATCACGACCCGATGCACTCGGACGACCAGATCGACGCGATGCGCGACGACGTCGTCGCGCGATGGGGCGTGGACGGCGATCGCTGCACGGCCGCCGCGGAGGGCGCGGAGATCCAGGTCTGACGAGGATCACCGCGATCGCCGTCGTCGTCGTCGGGCTCGTAGCGGCGTCCTGCACGGGCGGCGCCGAGGGACCGCCGGACGCCGGTCCCGCACCAGCGGAAGTCCGGGGGCCGGGGACCACCCAGCTTACGATGAGGCTCGTCCGGGAGACCGGGAAGACCGAGGACGGCACCCTGCGACCCGCGGACATCGCCGGACCCGCCGAGGCCATCCGGCGAGATCTGGAGGAGCTCTACGAGATCGCCTTCCTCGCGCCGTCGCTCGATCGGCCGGCCCTGTTCTCCCACTTCACGGGCGATGCGCGCCGCGAGGCCGCGCGCGACCTCGGGCACCTCACGATCGGAGCCGCACGGGGCGAACTCGATGAGGTGGTCCCATGGCGGGCGACCATCAGCCTCAGGCTCCTCGGCGATGCCGGCGGGCACCCGCTCGCGGCGTTCGCCCATGCGAAGTTCCGAGCCTCGGCGGTCTCCGGCAGCGTGCACGCGCCCGTCACCAACCACGGGGACTACGTGCTCCGGCGGTCGAACGGCGCCTGGCGCATCGTCTCCTACGACGTGCGGGGGCGGACCCAACGGCCCGAACAGATGCGGGCGCAGGCCGGGCGGGCGGCGTTCGCGCCGGGGCTGCCCTCGAACGGCCCCCTCTTCGTCCTGGTGATCGGCAGCGATGCCCGGCCCGGCAGGTCGGCCGTGAACGCGCGCGCCGACTCGATCCACATCGTCGGCGTCAACCCACGTCTGGGACTCGTCTCGATCCTGGGGATCCCGCGGGACTCGTGGGTGGCGATCCCCGGGTCGGGGACAAACAAGATCAACGCCGCGCTCGTGCGCGGCGGCCCCGAGCTGCTCGTGCGGACCGTGGAGCAGGTGTCCGGGATCCACATCGACGCGTTCGTCCTGACCGGATTCGTCGGGTTCGAGCGGCTGGTCGACGCCGTCGGCGGCATCGACGTCCGGATCCCGTACCCGATCGACGACTCGGCGGCGGGCGCGCACTTCCGAGCCGGCCCCGAGCACCTGAACCGGAGCGAGGCCCTCGCGTTCGCCCGCGCGCGCCACGACGTGCCCGCCGGCGACTTCAGCCGATCCTTCAACCAGGGGCGGCTGATCATCGCGGCGCTCGCCACGCTCCGCCGGCAGGTGGCGAACGGCCGGTGGGCCGCGCTCCTGCCGTGGGTGTTGGCCGGGAGCCGCTCGCTCCAGACCGATCTCTCGCTGAGCCAGATCTTCGAGCTCCTGCTCGGGGCGCCCGCGTTCGAGCCGAGCCGCGCGCGGAACGATGTCGCGAGCGGGAGCGGGAGGACGATCGGCGGGCTGAGCGTCGTCGTGCTCGGCCAACGCGCCCGGGCGCTCTTCCGCGACCTGCGTGACGACGCCGTGCTCGGCGGCTGACCGGACCCGAGCCGGTTCGCAGGATCCTCGAGCACCGCCTATCCTCCGAGCGTGATCGAGACGTTCGCATCGCCCGCCGCCCTGCGGGGCGGCGACCATGGGTACGCGCTCACCCGCACAGACGACGACCTCGCCTGGTTCGCCCGAGCGTTCGTGGAGCACGCGGAACGCGCCGGCGCCCGAGCCCTCGTTCTGTCGGCGGGGCCGGCGGAGGACGCGGTCCATCTCGGCCTGCCCCGGCCGCGGCACCCGGGGGGGCTGATCGTGGTCGACGCGGCGCCCGTCTTGGCCCCCGGCGACATCTTCAGGCCCGAGATCTATGTGCGCGCGCTCGAGGCCGCCGTGGACGCGGCGCTGCGCGACGGGTTCGCCGGCGCGCACCTGCTCGTCGAGGGCGGATGGAGCCTCGCCGCGATCCGGGAGGTCGAGGTCTGGTGGGAGCTCGAGGCCATGGTGCACGAGCTCGGTGTGCTGCAGCGAGGGGACACGGTCCTGGTGTGCCAGTTCGGTCAGGATCGTTTCCCGCCCCAGGCGCTGGAACGCGCCGAACGCGCCCACCCGCTCTCGGTGGCGGCGAGCTCGATCGGCTTCACGGCGTCGGCGCCCATGCGCGTCGAACGGCGGGAGGGTGTGCTCCACGTTTCGGGGGAGCTCGACCGGGGGACGGCCGGCCTGTTGGCGACCGCATGTCGTGGGAGCGTGGGCACCGTAACGATCGATCTCGCCGAGGCGACCTTCTTCGACGCCGGTGCCCATCGCGCCGTCACCAAGATCGCCAGGAGCTGCAAGCGCGTCCGGCTCCGCAACGCCCCGCCGATCGTCCAGCGCGTCGTGTTCGCCCTCGCGGGCGAGGTCGGACTCGAGATCGAGGTCGAAGACGACGCGGTATCGATGAGGGTCGGGTAGGCGGAATAGCCGGCGCGACCGGCCGGTTCGAGCGAGGGACATGCCAGCGATCAGCGTCGAGGACCCGACGACGCTCGACCGCGTCCCGCCCGTGCCTGCCGGGGCCCGCTTCCGCCGCGTCCGGGGTGTGAGCGCCGCCCCCAGCGGCCTCGAGGGTGAGGGCTTCCCGGTTCGGCGGGCGTTCGCCGGCGTCGACCTGGCCGACCTCGACCCGTTCGTGCACATGGACCAGATGGGTGAGGTGGAGTACGCGCCCGGCGAGCCGAAGGGGACGCCGTGGCACCCGCACCGCGGGTTCGAGACCGTCACCTACATCATCGACGGGATCTTCGAGCACCAGGATTCGAACGGCGGCGGCGGGACGATCACCAACGGCGACACCCAGTGGATGACCGCCGGCGCCGGCATCCTGCACATCGAACGGCCGCCGCAGCACCTGGTGGTCTCGGGCGGCCTGTTCCACGGGATCCAGCTCTGGGTCAACCTGCCGAAGGCCGAGAAGTGGGCGCCGCCGCGGTACCAGGACCTTCGCGCGACGGAGGTCTCGCTGCTCTCCTCGCCGGACGCGGGCGCCCTCGTGCGGGTGATCGCCGGCGAGGTGGCCGGTCACGCCGGCCCGGGGCAGACCTACACGCCGATGACGATGCTGCATGTCTCGCTCGCGCCGGGCGCTGCGCTCGAACTCCCCTGGCGCGAGGACTTCAACGCGCTCGCCTACGTGCTCGCCGGCGCGGGTTCGGCCGGCGTCGAGAGGGTCGTCGTCTCGACGGGACAGCTGGTGGCGTTCGGACCCGGCGACGCGATCCGCCTCGAGGCGTCGAAGGGTCAGGAGTCACGCTCGCCCGAGCTCGAGGTGCTCCTGCTCGGCGGCCGCCCGATCAGGGAGCCGGTCGCCTGGTACGGCCCGTTCGTGATGAACACGAAGGCCGAGCTGCTGCAGGCGTTCGAGGACTACCAGGCGGGCAAGCTCGGGACGATCCCGGCCGCGCACCACACGCCCGACCACATCGTCGAATCCGGTACCGACCAGTAGACACCGCCCGCCGCCAGGGCGGCCCTTCCGGGCCCGGGTCTCCACTCGCGTCCCCGCGCCGTCGGCGCTAGCGTCCGGAGACCGGCGAGCGCCGGGATGAGCCCGGCGGATGAGCCGTCGGGTGAGAAGGAGGAGCGATGTCGACATCCGTTCGGAGGACTGTTGTGGTGATCTCGGGGCTGGTCCTGTTCGTCGCAGGGGCGGCCACGTCCGCCGCGTTGCGGCAGCACGCCTCGAGCGCGGAGCGCGCCCCGGTTCAGCTCCCCGCCTTCGATCGCGCCGTGTTCCTTAGCCACGTCAACGATCCGGCGAGGACGCCGCTGTTCCCGGGCGACCCGGCGTTCTCGATCCACACGGTGTTCACGGTCCCCGACGACGGCTTCTACCTCGAGCTCGTGCGCGAGGGAGCGCACACCGGGACGCACTACAGCGCGCCGTGCCACTTCCACGACGGGGCCCTGTGCATGGACGACCTCTCCCCCTCCGATCTGGTGCTCCCGGCGGTCGTGGTGGACGTCCGCGACGAGGTCGCGAACGACCCGGATCACGTCGTGCGCGTGTCGGACCTGCAGGCGTGGGAGGAGGAGTTCGGCCAGATGCCCTCGGGCGCGGCCGTATTGCTGCTCACCGGATGCTCGGACTTCTGGGCACGGGGCGATCGCGACGGCCAGCCGAACTACTTCAACTGCGGGACCGGGAGGTCCGGCGTCCAGCAACCGGGGTTCTCTCGGAACGCGGTCCGGTGGCTGATCCGGACCGGCGTCCTGACGAAGACCGGCGCGCTCGGGACCGACACGTTCGGGCCCGACCCCTCGTCCGACGCTGCCTTCCTGCCGACGTGGCTCACGCTCCGCAAGCACCGCCTCACGATCGAGAACCTGACGAACCTCGACGCGCTCCCGCCGACGGGTGCGTGGGTCGTCCTCGGGAGCCCGCGCAACGCGAACGGTTCGGGGGCG
>DATEQE010000355.1:0-2956 GCA_035272825.1 Actinomycetota bacterium | reverse complement strand
GGCAGCGGGCTCCTCCGCGGGCGCTTCCCCCTTAGCCTCGTGCGTGGTCGGCCCCGACGTCTCGGCGGGATCGGGCGCGCTCGCGGGAGCGGCATGGGTGGGCCGTGTGGGGGTGGGCTTGAATTCGTCGGCGGGGATCTCGAACGCGGGCAGCACGAGCTCGCCGCCGGGCGCGCCCTCGGGATCGCGCCCGAGCGCGCGTTCGACCGAGCCCGTCGCGCGGGACAGGAGCAGGCCGTCCGACATCGCGACCATCGGCCGCAACAGCGCGAGCGCGGCCGAACGCCGGGCGCCGACCGGCCCGGCCTCGGCGCTCCGCTGCAGGAGTGGCGCCGCGAGCAGGGCCCACAGCGACAGACAGACGACGATCGTGACGAAGACGTCCCGCGCCGAGGCGCGCCGCGGCTGGGGTGGTTCCGGCGACCTCGCCTTCTCCGGGACCACGATCGGCCGTTCCATCGTATGCATCAGGCCGTCACCTCAGAACCGGAAGTAGATGAAGGGGCTCACGCCCTGCGCCGCGAGCGTCGTGACCAGGAACAGGCAGAGCGCGAGCGCCGCGCCCTGCAGGACCGGACCCAGCCGTCCGAAGCTGTCGCGCACCCGCGCCGCGGGATCCCTCGGCAGGTACTGGACGCCCAGCATCCCGGCGATCGTCAGGAGCACGAGCGGCGTCACGAGCGCCGTCGTCCCGGCGGTGCCCAGCCGGCCCAAGATCTCGAACGCGCTCCCCATCGAGTCCGCGCGGAAGAACACCCAACCAAGGCTGACGAGGTTGAACGTCACCAACTGCTTGCGGGCGACGACCCATCGCGAGGACCTTTCGACGATCCCGAGCGCGTGCAACCGCCGTACGCGCCAACGCCCGATCACCTGCCCGATCCCGTGGAACGTCCCCCACGCGACGAACGTCCACCCGGCCCCGTGCCACAACCCGCCGAGGAGCATCGTGATCGTGATGTTCACGGCCGTGCGGATCTCGCCGTGCCGGCTCCCGCCGAGCGGGATGTACAGGTAGTCGCGCAACCACCGCGACAGCGTCATGTGCCAACGGCGCCAGAAGTCCCGCAGCGAGACCGCCGTGTACGGGCGGTCGAAGTTCGCGGGGAACTCGAACCCGAGCAGCAGCGCGACGCCGATCGCGATGTCGCTGTACGCGCTGAAGTCGGCGTAGATCACGATCGCGTACGCGTAGATCGCGATCAGGACCTCGAGCCCGCCGTGCGTGTTCGGCGCGCCGAACACCGGGTCCACGATCTGGCTCGCGAGGAAGCTCGAGATCACCATCTTCTTGAACAGTCCGCCGACGATCAGGAACGACGCTCGCGACACGTCGATCCTGCCCGCGTCCCGGGAGTGGCGGATCTGCGGGATCAGCTCCTCGCTGCGGACGATCGGACCGGCGATCAGGTGCGGGAAGAACGCGAGGTACACCGAGACGTCGAGCCACCTAGACACCTGGATCTCGTAGCGCGAGACGTCGACGACGTAGCTGATCGCCATGAACGTGTAGAACGAGATGCCGATCGGCAGAAGGACCTGGAGCAGGGGCAGTGGCGGGTGGAGCCCGAGGGACTCGAACGCGTTCGCGACGTTCAGCGCGAAGAACCCGTAGTACTTGAACCACGCGAGCGGGAGCAGGAGCGCCACGACGCTGACGAGCGTCCGGCGACGGCGCGCGCGATCGTGGTTGGTCCGTTCCACCCACAGCGCCGACGCCCACGCGAGTGTGCTGACGAGCGCGAGGAGCCAGACGAGCCGCGGGTCCCACCACGAGTAGAAGACGTAGCTGGCGGCCAGGATGCACCACTTCCAGGGCGTTCGGTGCGGGTTCAGCAACCAGGACAGGGCGAACACGACCGCCAGGAAGATCGCGAAGTCGGTCGTCGGAAACAGCATCGTCGGTTACGGCGGCCGCACGGCCGCCCCTCGCTCAGACCGTGCCTCGGGCCATGGGGTACGGGACGACGCTAGGCTAGCGAAGCGCCATGGCCGAATCACCGGATCCCCTGGATTTCTTGGACCTCGATCACCTCCTCGCCGACGAGGAGCGTGCGGTCCGCGACACCGTCCGCGACTGGGTGCGCGAGCGCGTCCTCCCGGGCATCGAGACCTGGTTCGAAGCGGGGGAGTTCCCGCTCGAGGTCGCCAAGGAGCTCGGCGCGATGGGGCTGCTCGGGATGCACCTCACGGGCTACGAATGCGCGGGCTCGAACGCCGTGAGCTACGGGCTCGCCTGCCTGGAGCTCGAGGCCGGGGACAGCGGGTTCCGGTCGTTCGTCAGCGTGCAGGGATCGCTCTGCATGTTCCCGATCTGGAAGTTCGGCTCCGAGGAGCAGAAGCAACGTTGGTTGCCCCCGATGGCCCGCGGCGAGGTGATCGGGTGCTTCGGCCTGACCGAGCCCGACGTTGGCTCGGACCCGGGCCGGATGCGCACCAGCGCCCGGCGCGACGGGGATGACTGGGTGCTCTCGGGTACGAAGATGTGGATCACCAACGGCAGCGTCGCCGATCTCGCGATCGTCTGGGCTCGCACCGACGACGGGATCCGCGGGTTCCTCGTCCCGACCGCGACACCAGGGTTCTCGGCGAACGACGTGCATCGCAAGCTCTCGCTACGCGCGAGCGTGACCTCGGAGCTCGTCCTAGACGAGGTGCGGCTGCCCGCCGACGCGGTGCTCGCCGGCGTCTCGGGTCTGAAGGGGCCGCTCTCCTGTCTGTCCGAGGCGCGGTTCGGCATCGTGTGGGGTTCGATGGGCGCGGCGCGCGCCTGCTTCGAGTCGGCGCTCGCGTACTCGACCACGCGCGTCCAGTGGGGCAAGCCGATCGGCGGGTTCCAGCTCACGCAGCGCAAGCTCGCGGACATGGCGGTCGAGCTCAACAAGGGGACGCTGCTCGCGTTGCACCTCGGACGCATGAAGGACGAGGGGCGGCTCGCGCCGCAGCACGTGAGTAT
>DATEQE010000354.1:0-4274 GCA_035272825.1 Actinomycetota bacterium | reverse complement strand
GCCGGCGCGCAGCTGGGTCTCGATCTCGGTGCGCATCTCCCCGGCGAGATTCGACGGGGAGTCGGCCACGGACAGGTTCAGGCACACCGGACACCGCAACCCCGCACCGATCTCGTGCACGCGCTCGTCGAGCGTCTGATGCCCGCCCGAACCACCGGACGCGATCAGCGCGGCGAGCGCGACGACCGTGAAGGCCGCCGCGAGCACTACGAACGAACGCGTTCGGCCGCTCACTCGACGTCCCCGGCCCGGAGCGCTCCCTCGATCTCGTCGGTGAGCCATTCGTAGGTTACGGCGCCGGTCGTCTTCGCTGCGATCGTTCCGTCAGGCGCGATCACGAAGGTCTCGGGGACCCCGAAGACCCCGTAGGCGATCGCCACCCGCGAGCCCGGGTCGTCGGCGAGCGGCCAGTCGCCCTTCAGCTCGTGGCGGAACTCGAGCGCCGCCTCGTGCGTGTCCTCGAACGAGACGCCGAGGACGACGACGCCTCGCTCCCGGTACCGGTCCCAGGCGGCGGCAAGCGCGTCGTGTTCCTCGCGGCACGGCACGCACCACGACGCCCAGAAGTTCACGACGACAACCTGCCCGTGGAGGTCGCCGAGGTCGATCGTGCCGCCCGCGTCGAGCCTCGGCAGCGAGAACGTCGGCGCCGACTGTCCGATCAGCTCGCTCGGGAGCTCACGCGGGTCCCGGCCGAGCCCCGTGGCGAGCAGGAGCGCGAACAGCGCCAGCGGGGCGAGCACCAGCGCGACGGCCCGCCACCGATGCCGCGAGCGCACCTTGCCGCCCGGTTCGACGGCCTCGTCGACCCGAACCTCGTCCGTATCGTCGACGCCGGCGCTCACACCGTCACTTCCTCGCGACGCTCGACCAGGTGTTGGGGGCCCCGTGGGCTCGCCGCCCGCGGCCGGGTCGGCCAGGCCGCGACGATGCCGCCGAGCGCCATGGCCGCGCCGCCGAACCACAGCAGCCCGATCCCCGGATTCACGAAGAACCGGAACGAGGCGCGGGTGTCGTTCTCGACCGTGACGAGCGACGCGTACAGGTCGACCATGCCGTTGAACGGCGTGCCGGTCCTGATCGACGGCGTCCCGATCGGCTCGGACGCCGACGGGTACAGGTTCAGGGACGGCTTGAGGCGGACCACCTCGTCTCCCGTCTCTGGGTCGAGGACCGTGAGCTCGGCGACCAGGACCCGCCGCTGGGGCTCCTCGCGGGTCGTGAGCCCGTCATAGCGGAGGTCGTAGCCCTCCGCGTGCACGATCTCGCCCCGGGCGATCGTGATCTCCGAGGAGCGGTCCGCCAGCGCGGCCCAGGACACGCCGACCACCGCGACGATCAGCCCGAGGTGGACCACGAGCCCGCCGTAGAGGCGGTGGTTCCGCGCGACCGCGCTCCCGATCGCCGCACCGACCGAGATCCCGGGCGCGCGCCGCTGCGCCTGGACGCCGCGGACCATCTCGGCGACCGTCGCGACCGCGACGAACGCCGCCAGCCCGAACACGATCACCGCCACGACGCCCGCGCCCGTCAGCGCGAGGAGCGCGGCGGTCACCGCGGCGGCCCACATCGGGACCTGCAGCCGGCGCAGGACCGCGGAAGGCGACGCCGCCCGCCACGGCAGCAGCGGCCCGATCCCCATCAGGAACAGGAGCAGCAACGCAACCGGAGCCGTGTTGCGGTTGAAGAACGGCGAGCCGACCGAGACCTTGCCGCCGGTGACCGCCTCGGCGAGCAGCGGGTAGATCGTGCCGACCAGCACGGTGAACGTGAGCACCAGCAACAGGACGTTGTTGCCGAGGAAGACGCTCTCGCGCGACAGCGGCGTGTCGAAGGTCGCCTCAGCGCGCAGCGACTCGCGACGCCACGCGATCAGGCCGAACCCTCCGAGCAGCACCAGCGTGAGGAACGCGAGGTACAGCGGCCCGACGATCGACTCGGCGAACGCATGGACCGACGCGAGGATGCTCCCCCGCGTCAGGAACGTCCCGAGGACCGTCAGCGCGAAGGTCCCGACGATCAGGGACAGGTTCCAGACCTTCAGCATCCCGCGGCGCTCCTGCACCATCACCGAGTGCAGGAACGCGGTGCCCATCAGCCACGGCAGGAGCGCGACGTTCTCGACCGGGTCCCACGCCCAGTACCCGCCCCAGCCGAGGACGCTGTAGGACCACAGGGCGCCGAGCACCAGGCCGATCGTGAGGAAGATCCAGGCCGAGATCGTCCACCGGCGCGTGATGCGCATCCACGCGTCACTGACCCGCCCGGTGATCAGCGCGGCGATCGCGAACGCGAACGGCACCGTGAACCCGATGAACCCGAGGTACAGGAACGGGGGATGCGCGGCCATCAGCGGGTGGTTCTGCAGCAACGGGAGCGGACCCCGACCGTCGAGCGGGGCCGTGGCGAGCGTCGCGAACGGCGTCGTCGGCCCGAGCACGAGGATCAGGTAGAACGCCGAGATGCCGAACATGACCGCGAGCGCCCACGGGAAGGTCTCGGGGCGCCGGCGCCGGAACCGGAATGCGACGGCCGCCAGGTAGCCGCCGAGGACCAGGTTCCACAGCAGCAGCGAACCCTCGTCGGCGGACCAGAGCGCGAGCATCTTGAAGAAGGTGGGGGTCGCGCGGCTGGAGTTCGACGCGACGTAGCGGAGCGAGAAGTCGTTCGAGAGCAGCGCCGCGAGCATCGCGAGGTTCGCCACGACGACGAGCGCGAACAGCGAATACGCCGCCGTCCGCGCGCTCTCGACTACGCGCGGCCGGCCGGTCCGCGCGCCGACGATCGCCGCCGTCGCCCCGTACACCGCGAGCGCCAGCGCCAGCGCGAGCGCGAGCGTGCCGACGAGCGCCGGCATCAGCTCACCTCGTCGGGCGGCGGCGTCTCGCCGGGCGCCGGCGGCCGGTACTGCTCGCCGTGCTTGACGAGCATGTTGTCCGAGTGGAACGCGCCGTCCGCGCCGTAGGTGCCCTCGAGCACGACGCCGGTGCCGCTCTTGAACAGCGACGGCGTCGAGCCCGTGTGGACCACGCTCATCCTGGTGGTGCCGTCGGTCACGACGAAGTCGACGCCGTCGGCGACGTCGTGCAGCGATCCCGGCACGACCTGCCCGCCGAGCCGCAGGCGCTCGTCGGGGGCTGGGTGCTGCTGGAGGAGCTCGGTCGGCGTGACGTAGTAGACGAGGCTGCCGGACAGGGCCTGCGTCCCGACCCAGGCCAGACTGCCGGTGATCAGCACGAGCAGGACGACGACGCGGACGCGCACGGACAGAGCCTACGAGGGTGCCTCCGTTTCCGTCGAGGCACGGAACGAGCCTCCGCCTCAGAGCTCGAACTCCCCCCGACCGACGACGTGCACCCCTCCACCGACCCGGACGCGCCAGGCACGGTCCTCACGCCGAGCCTCCGCATGAAGTTCGCTGGGACGACCAACCTGCTCGCCCTGATGGATGCTCACCGACCGCGTCGTGCCCAGGTCGCCGTATTCGGCGAGGTAGGCCCCCAGCGGGCCGGCCGCAGACCCGGTCGCGGGATCCTCGCCGATCCCGAACTCCGAATCGAACATCCGAGCCGTCACGCCCTCGGCCGTGGGCGCGAACAGGTACAGGTCCTGCCCGCCGCTTGCCCTTACGGCCTCTCCGACGAGGTGCTCGTTCCTTGTCGCTCGTCGAAGTATGTCCAGGTCCTGTACAGGCACGATCGTGGTGGGTAGGCCGGTCGAGACCATCTGAACCGGACGACCCGGATCCAGTTCTGCGATCGTGAGCCCGATCGCTCTGGCGATCAGGTCGCGGTCGGGGAAGATGGGCCCGAACTCGGCGGGCAGCTGTGTCATCCACCCTGTGTTCGCTTCGACGTCCACCTCGACCGGGATCTCTCCCGCGGCGATCACCTGCGTGGCCGGCGTCGAGACTCGGCCCTCGCTCACCAACACGAACGCGGTCCCGAGTGTTGGGTGTCCCGCGAACGGCAGCTCCTGCCCCGGCGTGAAGATCCGCATCGCGTAGCGATCGCCGGCCGCCTCGGTCACGAAGGTCGTCTCGGAAAACCCGATCTCCTTGGCGATCGCCTGCATCTCGGCGTCGTCGAGCCCGCTGGGTTCGGGGACGACGCAGAGCTGGTTCCCGGCGAGCGGTCGTGGCGTGAACACGTCGACGAGCCGGAGGGGCACGTTCACGCCGGGCACTGTACCCACCCATTGCTACCGTTGTTCATGGCTGAGCGGACCTTCCGGGACGGGGCTCGAGCCGTCGGCCCGCTCGCGGTCGCCGTCGT
>DATEQE010000353.1:0-2902 GCA_035272825.1 Actinomycetota bacterium | reverse complement strand
GCAGCTCGGCGGGTTCGGATCGGAGCCGGGGCATCAGGACCTGGGTCTCCGGGTCGCCGAAGCGGCAGTTGAACTCGAGCACCCTCGGACCCCCGTCCGTGAGCATCAGACCGGCGTACAGGACGCCGCGGTACGGGACGCCCTCATCGGCCAGCGCGCGGACGGTGTGCTCGAGGATCTCGGTCTGGATCCGCTCGGCGATCGCCTCGTCGACGAAGGGAACGGGGGAGTACGCGCCCATCCCCCCGGTGTTGGGTCCGGCGTCGTCGTCATCGACGCGCTTGAAGTCCTGCGCGAACCCGAGCGGCAGGGCCGTCGCGCCGTCGGCGAGCGCGAACGCCGAGACCTCCCGGCCGCTCAGGTGCTCCTCGACGACCACTGTCGACCCCGCGTCGCCGAACTCGCCCTGTACGAGGGCGAACTCGAGCGCTCGGACGGCCTCCTCACGCTCCTCGGTGATGACGACGCCCTTGCCCCCGGCGAGCCCGTCGACCTTCACCACGTACGGGGACCCGAACTCGTCGAGCGCGCCGAGCGCCTCGGACATCGTCGCGGCGCTCAGGCTCCCGGCCGCCGGGATCCCATAGCGCTGGCACAGATCCTTCGCCCACCCCTTGGAGCCCTCGAGCCGCGCGGCCTCGCGGGAGGGTCCGAACACGGGAAACCGCGCGGCCGCGAGCCGATCGGCGAGACCGGCGACCAGCGGACCCTCGGGGCCCACGACCGTGAGGTCGACGCGTTCGCGTTCGACGAGCGCGAGCAGGCCGTCGACGTCGTCCGCGGCGACGCCGAAGCACGACGCCTCCCGCGCGATCCCGGCGTTCCCCGGGGCGGCCAGGACACGTTCGACCGACGGGTCGCGGGCGAGGCGCCACACGAGCGCGTGCTCGCGCCCCCCCGCGCCGACCACCAGGACTCTCATCGCGCGAGCACGGCGGGACGACCGCCGTCCCACCGTGATCCGCTCACCCGACGCCCGGGGTCAGGCTCTGCTCGCGACCCGGACCGACCGAGACCACGACGACCTGCACGCCGACGAGCTCCTGGATCCGCTCCAGGTACTTGCGGGCCGCCGCGGGCAGATCATCGAACGAGGTGGTCGCGCCGATCTCCTCGTCCCAGCCCTCGAGCTCCTCGTAGACCGGCTCCGCCTTGTGGAACAGGGACTGATGCGGCGGGACGTCCTCGAACGTCTCGCCCTCGGCCCGGTACGCCGTGCACACCCGGACGGTCTCGAACCCCGAGAGCACGTCGAGCTTGGTGACGAACAGCTCGGTCAGCCCATTCACGCGGGCGGCGTACCGAAGGATCACGGCGTCGAACCATCCGCAGCGGCGCTTGCGGCCGGTCACCGTCCCAAACTCCTGCCCGCGTTCGCCCAGCCGGTCGCCGCCCGGTCCGTGGTCCTCGGTCGGGAACGGGCCCGCGCCCACGCGGGTCACGTACGCCTTCGTGATCCCGATGACGCGTTCCACCTCGCGCGGCCCGATCCCCGCGGACGCGAGCGCGTACCCGGTGACCGGGTTGGACGACGTGACGAACGGATACGTCCCCTTGTCGAGGTCGAGCATCGTGCCCTGCGCGCCCTCGAGCAGCACCTCCTTGCCTCCGCGGAGCGCGTCGTGCAGGAGCCTGGACGTGTCGGTCACACGCGGCCGCAGCCGTTCCGCGTAGCGCATGTAGTCGTCGACGATCGTTCCGGCGACCAACGGGAGTCGCCCGTAGATCCGGGTCAGGATCTGGTTCTTCTCGCGCAGGACGACGTCGAGCTTCTCTCGGAGGATCTTCTCGTCGAACAGATCCTGGATCCGCAGCCCGATCCGCGCCGCCTTGTCGCCGTACGCGGGCCCGATCCCGCGCTTGGTCGTCCCGAGCGCGTTCTTGCCGAGGAACCGTTCGGTCACCCGCTCGAGCTCGAGGTGATAGGGCATGATCATGTGGCAGTTGCCCGATACCACCAGCTTGGACGGGTCGACGCCGACGGCCTCGAGCCCGTCCAGCTCGTCCAGCAGGACGCGGGGGTCGACGACCACGCCGTCGGCGATCACCGAGGTGATGTGCGGGTACAGGATCCCCGAGGGGATCAGCTGGAGCTTGAGCGTACGCCCCTCGGCGAGGATCGTGTGGCCGGCGTTGTTCCCGCCCTGGTACCGGACGACCAGGTCCATCCGGTCGGCGAGGTAGTCCGTCGCCTTGCCCTTGCCCTCGTCCCCCCACTGGGTCCCGACGACGACGCAGGCCGGCATGCGGCCAGTCTATCCGCGACGTCCGGCGCTCCCCGAGCCGCGGATCGGCTACGAGCGCTCGATGCGGAAGCTGATGCGGACCTGCGTGTGGTACTCGGAGATCTGACCGTCGGCCACGACCGCCGACGTGCCGAGGATGTCCATCGACTCGATGGCTCGGATCGTCTTGGCCGCCTCGGCCAGCGCTTGATGGGCCGCGTCCCGCCACGACTCGGACGACACGCCGACCAGGTCGATCGTCTTGATGACCGCCATCGCCACTCCTCCCTCCTTCCGCGGGGACGACCGCTCGCGCTACGCGCTCGCTCCTCGAGCCCCGCACCTCGTTCCGCCGGGCGACTACCGCTCGCGCTACGCGCTCGCTCCTTGAGCCCCCCGCACTCCCTCGTCGTAGACGTCGATGAACCGCCGGTAGTTGGCGGCAATCTGCTTCGCGGCCTCCTCGCGCCCGAGGTTGCCGTCGACGAACCCCTTCAGCGGATCCCACCAGATCGAGCGGCCGATCGCGAACCCGATGTAACCCGGCACGCCCGAACCCATCCGCAGCCAGTGATCGACCGCCGTGTCGTCGGCCCCGCGGCCGAGCACCACGCACGCCACACCGTCGCGCCGATCGCGCCGTGTCGTGGCCGAGATCAACTCGCAGTCCTCGCGCC
>DATEQE010000352.1:0-4148 GCA_035272825.1 Actinomycetota bacterium | reverse complement strand
GATCGCGGCGATGGTCGTCCCGCCCGGCGAGGTCACCATCTCACGCAGCTCGACCGGGTGCTTGCCCGTGTCGCGGAGCATCTTCGCGGACCCCAGCATCGTCTGGATGATGAGCTCGGTCGCGACGTCCCTGGACAGGCCGAGCAGGATGCAAGCCTCGATCATCGCCTCGGCGAGCAGGAAGAAGTAAGCGGGGCCGCTGCCGCTGGTGGCCGTGATCGCGTCGAGGTGTACCTCCTTCAGCCGGATCACCCTGCCGACGTAGCCGAGCAGCTCCTCGGCGACCTCGAGGTGCCGGTCCTCGGCGTTCGAGCCCGCGGCGACGACAGACATCGCCTCGTCGACCAGGACGGCCACGTTCGACATCACGCGGACCACCCGGACGCCGTCGGGCAGGTGCTTCTCGACGAACGAGGTCCGGATCCCGGCGGCGAAGCTCACGACCAGGTGCTCGTGGGTCACGTGCTCGCGGATCTGGGACAACAGGATCTCCATGTCCTGCGGCTTCACCGTGAGGACCAGGACGTCGGCCCAGGCGACCGCCTCCGGGTTCGAGAGCGTCGACGCGATCCCGTAGGTCGCCGCGAGCTCCCGCGAGCGCTCCTCGCGGCGGCTCGTGACCATGATCTCGTCCGCGCTCCGGCCGCCGGAACGGATCAGCCCGGACACGAAGGCCTCGCCCATCCGGCCGCCGCCGAGGAAGGCCACCTTGCGATCGTTGGTCGCGCTCATCCGTCGGCTCCCCCGGAGCGGGTGGGTTCCATCTCGGCCGGCTGTACTGCTGTGGCTGGCTCGGGCTCCGCGATCGGCCTCGGTGCCGTTGAGATGCCCGAGCACAGCAGCTCGAGGAACTCGCGGATCCGTGCGTCGCGCCGCTCGGGGACGTGGGGCTTGCGATGGACAAGCCCGGGGTCCAGCTCCTCGCTGCCGAGGGCATCCTGGAACCGTTCGGCGACCCAGTCCAGCATCGAGGCGATCATCTCCACGTCGACGTCGTCCCGGATCTCGCCGCGACGCACCCCGAACTCGACGAACTCGAGCGTCCCGTAGGGATCCTCGCTCCGCATGAGCCGGTCGATGGGGCGCCGGAGCCCGAGCCCGGTGTCGTACCGACCGATCATCGCGACGCGGTTGGCCACCCATTGCTCGGTGAGGAACTCCTCGGTCCGGCGCAGCCAGTAGTCCAGGACGGACCAGAACCCTGCCTCCACGACGTCGGCGGGGGCGTCGAGCCAGGCCGGGAGCTGCCCAACCGCCTCCCGGTACACCGCGAGGAACAGCCCTTCCTTGTTCCCGAAGTGGAGGAAGACGGTCCCCTTGGCGACCCCGACCTCGGCTGCGATGCCCTCGACGTGCGCACCGCGGTAGCCGTGTTCGGCGAACTGCCGCATGGCGACGTCCACGATCTGCCCGCGTCGCGCGTTGGTCTCGGTTCCCTGTCCGGCGGCCATGACCTGGGAACGGTAGCCGCGCACCGCCAGGCGAACAAGGCCCGCGTCGTCGAGGGATCTGGGGCGGCGCGCCCCCGGATCGGAAGGAGGGGATAAGGAAGAACCCGAGGGACCTTCGGCTCGCCGGAAGCCGAAGCCTCCAGCCACCGTCGGCCCCTCGGGCTCAGGTGCTCCGAGCAACCTCTCGCAGCCGTCTTGGTTTCCTGGCCGTAGCACCCTTTCGTTGGGCTTTGGGGCCTCCCGAGCCTCCCCGCCCGCACAGCTAGTTAGCTGTCCCAACCGTACGAGCAGGTGCGCCCAGTCGGCCTTACGGCTTTCCCAGGGGTCCCGGCCTCGGTTCCCTGACTCGGCCGCTCCGGCTGCTCGGAGCGAGCGAAATGTACCGGCGCCACAGGGGCGGGTCAACCCGACGAACGCGCTGGTCACGGCACATATGCGCAGGTAGATCGCGTGATGGAAAGAGTGACAAGAACATGTCCCGAACGCGAACGTCCGTCGACGCATCGTTCGGAACCCTTGCGGTGCAGAGCGTTCCACGATGCGCTTCGGCGTAGGTTTCCGACCGGAACCGTGTCGTGGGCGCGCGAACCCGAGACGCGAGCCGAACGGTTCGAGCGCGCGAAGGGGTCGTAGCTCTCGTTCAGGCGGGGGGGCGGCCGTCGAGCAGCTCGCCATACACCGAACGCATACCGGCCGCGGTGGCGTCCCAGGAGAAGCGGAGCGAGCGCGCGACGCCGGCCTCGCCCATCCGCCGGCGCTCGCTCGGATCGCCGAGGACCACGAGGATCTGCTCCGCGTGGTCGCCGGGGTCGTGCCCTTCGACAAGGTGTCCGGTGACGCCGTCCTCGACGACGTACCGGAGACCGCCGACTGCCGACGCGACCACGGGCGTCGAGCAGGCCTGCGCCTCGAGCGCCACGAGCCCGAACGACTCCGACCTCGAGGGGACCAGGACCGCCTCGGCGGCCGCGTAGAAGTCCGCCAGGCGCGATTGCGGCTGGGGCGGGAACAGGATCACGCGCTCCCCCACGCCGAGGGCGGAGGCGAGATCCATCAGCCGGGCCACCTCGGCGCCGTGGTCGGTGCCGCTCGGACCGCCGACGATGGCGAGTACGACGTCGCGCGTCCCGGCCGGGTCGCGGGCGATCGCCTCGGCGACCGCCCGGACGGCGACGTCGGGGCCCTTGTGCGCCTGCAGGCGTCCCACGAACAGTAGGAGCCGTAGATCCGCGAGGTGGAGCCGCGCCTTGGCCCGGCTCCGGTCTCGAGGGAAGAACAGGCCGTGATCGACGCCCGGGGGGACGATGCGGATGCGATCGGGTTCGGCCCGGTACAGGCCGACGAGCTGCGCCGCCTCGACCGGCGTGGCCGCGACGAGCCGGTCCGCGTCCGCGATCACCAGCTCCTCACCCGACAGACGGTCCGGAGGCTCGGGGCGCTCGCCGCGCGACAGGGAGTAGTTCTTCACCTTGCCGAGGGTGTGGAACGAAGCCACCAGCGGGACGCCCCAGATCTCGCGGGCGCTGCGCCCCACCCAGCCCGAGAGCCAGTAATGCGTGTGGACGAGGTCGTAGTCCGACCCCTCCGCCCGAGCCCGTCGGAGCACTCCCCCGAGGAACTCCGGGAGGAACCTCGCGAGCTCGTCCTTCGGCACCGGGGCGCTCGGTCCGGCCTGCACGTTGATCAGCCGGGAGCCATTCCCGAGCTCCTCGACCTCGGGACGACGCTCGTCTCGTGTGCGCGTGAAGACGTCCACCTGGAGGTCGCCCGCCGACAGGCGCTCGGCCGCCGCCCGGATGAAGACGTTCATCCCGCCGGAGTCGCCCGAACCCGGCTGGTCGAGCGGGGACGTGTGCAGACTGACCACGGCGATCCTCGGCGCGTTGCCGGCCGCCGGGCGCCCGTTCGGCGCGCCCTCGATGGTGCCTCGACCGTCGCCCATGCAGGAATCGTACGGGAGGGCGCTCCGAACGCAGCCGAAGGCGCTCAGCCGGATCGGCGGCGCAGCCGGAACCCGACCTCGAACCGGCCGACGGGCCGGCCGCCACCGAGCACGGGAGGTGCCGCAACGGACGCCAGCCGGGCGCGCTGTCCCTCGTCCAGGACGCCGAACAGGTCGAGCGTCCGGACCAACGCGGGGGCGGCGGCGCGGTCGCCTCCGTCATCGATCCGCACGGCGACCCCGATCCCAGCATCGAGGATGGCCGCGCAGTGCAGGCCTTCGGCCCCCACCTTGCAGACGAGGCCGGGGACCGCCTCCATCAGCCGTGTGTCCGAACGGCCGCGCCCCGCGACGAGGTACGGGGCCGATCGCATCGCCGCGACGGCGCGGGCGGCGCGCTCGCCGAGTCGGCCGAGCCGCTCGGGCCTCGCGAGCCGTGCGAACAGCGTCGCCATGCCGCGCAGGGGCAGCCCGTGGACCGGGGCACCGCACCCGTCGACCCCGACCGCCGGTCGTTGGACGCCGGTGGCCGAACGCACCGCGCGCACGATCTCGCGTTGGAGCGGGTGGGACGGTTCGAGATAGCTCGCGAGCTCGGCGCCCGAGCGTTCGCATGCGAGGAGCATGCCGGCGTGCTTGCCCGAGCAGTTGTGGGTGATCCGGCGGGGACCGGCGGCCGCCCGACGCGCCTCGGGTTCCATCGGCAGGTCCGGGGGGCACCCCAGGTCGCGTTCGGACAACCCCCCGGTTCGCAG
>DATEQE010000351.1:0-2730 GCA_035272825.1 Actinomycetota bacterium | reverse complement strand
CGCTCAGCGCGGCGACGGTCTCGGGGTACTCGGCCTCCGAACGCTCCTCGGGTCGCAGCCCGGTGACCCGTCCGATCCCCAGGCCGCCGAACAGCTCCCGGTACCGCTCGTTGGCGACGTCGCCGAGCGAGGAGGCGGTCGCGATCAGCACGACGTGGCCCTCGGGACCACCGGCGAAGGTCGCGAACCGGGACAGGATCAGCTTGTCCCGGACCTTGTCCTCGGCGCCCCCGATCAGCATGACCGGACCCGCTCCACCCAGGGCGCGCCCGAGGTCGCGCCCAAGGGCGCGTAGGGGATGTCCGGGTTCGGGAACTGGGGTCACGGTGCGGAGAAGTGTAGCCCTCGGCGTGCGCGGGTCATCGCGTCGAAGTCAGTTCGACGACCTGGGTTGCGTTCAGTGCGCCGACCGAACGCTCCGCTCGGGGTCGCCGGGCGGGCGTAGGACCAGCCGGTCGTGGGGTTCGACCACGTCGACGGTGCCCTCGAGCCCCGGTGCCACCCACAGCTCGAAGCCGTGCTCGGCCACCAGCTCGTCGCCGTCCTCGCGCTCGTCTGTGAGGTCGAACGCCACGCCGTCCCCGGCCCGGTGGATCCGCACGGTAGCGGCGGCGTTGAACCGACGGGCGGCCTCGTGGGTGCGTTGCAGGATCTCGATGGCCCAGTCGGTGAACTCGAGCGTCACCTGATCATCGTACGGGGCCGGGACCCGATCACCTTCGCTAGAGCCGCAGGGGCCGGTCGGGCCGGTCGCACCCGGATCGCCGGTCGCCGTCCTCGCGGGAGTCACCGCCGAACGCCACCGCGGCCACCCACAGCAACGCCACGACGAGGATCGTCAGCACGATCCCGACCGATCCCATCAGGCCACCCCTCGCAGCAGGCGGAAACCGGCGCTCACGAGTCGAGCACCGACGGCCGCCGGATCGCGTCCCGACGCCGCCGCATCGACCGCTCGCGGCGACCGCCTCGCGCGTCGTCGCGCAGGGACGCGGCTCGCATCCGACCCATCTCCCCGAAGATCGACGGTGTGAGCATCCTGCACCTCCCCCTTCACTTGACTCTTCTCCGCTTGGCCTTCTCGGGTTGGGTCACCTATCTAGGCGTAACCTCCCACGGAAGCTACATTGGTTAGCGTAACTTGTCAACTGGTTTCGACGGTGTACACTCGGTGCGTCATGGCCACGTTCGACTTCTCGCCGCACGGGGACACCCCCCCGGCACCCGGAGACCTCGAGCTCCTCCAGCGCTTCCTCAACCTGCACGTCCACGACGCCGAGGGGACGCACCTCGAACCCCCGGCCGATCAGGTCCGCGGCTTCCTCGTCGAGCGGAACCTTCTCTCCGAACAGGAACGCTTCACCGACGCCGACCGTGAGACCTACCTCGGGCTCCGGGACGCGATCCGGAACCTGATCCTGGCTGGCGACGACGAGCCCGTCTCGGCGCGGGACGCCGACGTGCTCGACAGGATCGGGCTCGCTTCCGGCCTGCACCCTCACTTCCATGCCGCGCACGCCCCCACCCTGGAGCCGAGGGGCACGGGCGTGGCGGCGGCGTACGGCGCGATCGTCGCGATCGCGTTCGTGAGCGCCTTCGACGGGAGCCTGGACCACCTCAAGCTCTGCGCCGACGAGACCTGCCGTTCGGTCTTCTACGACCGTTCGAAGAACCGCTCGGGACGGTGGTGCTCGATGTCGACGTGCGGCAACCGGGCGAAGGTTCGCGCCTGGCGGGAGCGCCAGCGGGCGGACGGGTGACCTCGCTCGACCTGCGTCTGCGCGGTCCCGGCGGCGAGCCCGTCGACCTCGTGCGGACGCTCAACTCTCACGGGTTCGTCGACCTGCCTCCGATGCGGCCCTCGGCCGACTACCGGTCGGTCGAGCTCACGCTCCGAGCCGGTCGCGGGCGCCCGCGGACGGTGCGGATCGAGGCCGGCCGCGCGGGGCATGCGAGGGTCTCGATCCTCGGGCCCCCGGCGTCGGAGCGGGCGACGGCCCGGCTCGCCGCGACGGTCCGTCACGTCCTGCGCCTCGATGCCGACCTCTCGGCGTTCTACGAGGCCGCGTCCGGCGACCCGGATCTCGCCTGGGTGACGAGCGGGGCGGGCCGCATGGTCCAGAGCCCGACCGTGTTCGAGGACGTGGTCAAGACGATCTGCACGACCAACTGCACGTGGTCCGCCACCACGCGGATGGTCCACGCCATCGTCGAGCATCTCGGGGAACGGGCGCCGGGCTCGGAGCAGCACGGCCCATGGGGCCGAGCCTTCCCGACCCCGGCGACGATGGCTGAGGCGGGGGAGTCCTTCTACAGGGACGTGGCACGCACCGGGTACCGCGGCGCGTACCTTCAGCAGCTCGCGCGGTCGATCGACCGGGGCGAGCTCGACCTGGAGGCGTTCGCGACCGCGACGGCGGAGGAGCTGTCGGACCAGGAGCTCGAGGATCGGCTCCTGGCGCTGCCGGGGGTCGGGCCCTACGCGGCCGCGCACATCATGATGACCCTCGGCCGGTACCACCGGTTGATCCTCGACTCGTGGACCCGGCCGACCTACGCGAAGATTGCCGGGCGCGCGAAGGTGAGCGACGCCGCGATCGAGCGCCGCTTCCGCCGCTATGGGCCGTACGCCGGCCTCGCCTTCTGGCTCTTCCTGACGCGCGACTGGGTCGACTGAACCCCCACCCGGTCGAACGCGCGAAGGGGTTGTCCCGCAGGCACGCCGAGCGC
>DATEQE010000350.1:0-2210 GCA_035272825.1 Actinomycetota bacterium | reverse complement strand
ACTCGACCAGGCGACCCCGGGGCAACGAACGGCGTTCGGAGGCCTCTCGAGCTCGGAGGCGTCCGCGCCACGAGCGGTCCCCGTGCGCGAGCATCTCCCTCAAGCCTCGACGCCTCGGCCGAACGACTTGAACCGGGCGTGCCTGAGCCGGGCGGGTAGTTCGGGGGTTCGGGTGCCTGCGAGCCCTGCCTAGGCCTCCGCCATGACGCGGGCGCCGTGGGACTCGTCGAGCACCTTGTCGATCATCGCCTCGGCCTTCTCCTCGCCCCCGCCGGTGGCGTAGGTGAGCTCGGAGATCAGGATCTGTCGGGCCTTGTTGATCATGCGCTTCTCGCCCGCGGACAGGCCGCGCTCACGCTCGCGGATCGAGAGGTTCCGGACGACCTCGGCGACCTGGTAGATGTCGCCCGAGCGCAGCTTCTCGATGTTGTTCTTGAAGCGCCGGCTCCAGTTGGCCGCCATCTTCGACTCGTCCTCGCGGAGCACGTTCAGGACCTTCTTGACCTCGTTCTTGCCCACGACCGAGCGGAGGCCGACCTCCTCGGTGCTGTCGACCGGCACCATGAGCGTCAGATCGCCGTAGGAGACCCGCAGCTTGAAGTACCTGCGCTTCTCTCCGAGGAACTCACGCACGCACAGCTCTTCGATGACTGCCGCACCGTGTTCCGGATGCACAACCGTGTCGCCTTTGCGGAACACGAGACCCCCTAGCGTCGGTGGACGAGGACTGTAGGAACCTGGTCAAGGGTAACACGCGGGACTCCTGGCTCGCAAATCAAAAGCCCAGGTCAGAGGCCCCTTTCGGCCATTTCGGGACCGTCGGCCTAGTGCGGACGGTCGTCGGTCCGCCCTCCGGGGGCGCAGCCGCCCAGGTCAGCGCGTGCATCACGTTGCGGACCGGGACCGACCGGACCGCGTCCGCGGGCTCGGTCCCCTCGGGCACGAACACGGTCCGCAGCCCCGCCGCCCTCGCGGCCGAGATGCGGGCGGCCATCCCCGGCGCCGGACGGACGACCCCGGTCAGCCCGATCTCGCCGACGAACGCCGACGCGGTCGGCGCAGGCACGCCAGCGGCCGCCGAGGCGACCGCGGCGGCCACAGCGAGGTCGCAGGCCGGGTCGTCGAGCCTGGCACCCCCCGCGACGGCCCCGAACAGGTCGGAGCGCCCGAGACCGAGACCGGCGCTGTCGAGCACCGCCCCGACCAGCTGGAACCTGCGGAGATCGAGACCGCTCGCCTGCCTGCGGGCCGTCCCTTCGCCTCTGGCGACGAGCGCCTGGACCTCGACCGCAAGCCCACGCCGGCCAGCCAGCGGGAGTGCCGTTGCGGCGCCGGGCTCGCTCCCGCCCGGGAGCAGGAGGCCGCCCGGGTCGATCTCGCGCAGCCCGGCCCCCGTCATCTCGAACCAAGCCACCTCGCCCTCGGCCCCGAACCGGTTCTTGCCGGCCGAGAGCGTCCGCAGCCCCGAACGGGGATCGCCGTCGAACACCAGGACGACGTCGACCGCGTGCTCGAGCGCTCGGGGGCCGGCGAGGTCCCCGTCCTTGGTGACGTGGCCGGTCATCAGGACCGAGATCCCCTCGGCCTTGGCCAACCCGACCAGCGCGTCCGCGCACCCGCGAACCTGCGAGGGCCCCCCCGGCGCCTGACCCCCCGAAGGATCGCGGAGCGCCTGGATCGAATCGACCGCGAGCAGGAAGGGCCGTGCGGACCGAGCGGCATCGACGACGGCGGGCAGCTCGCGACCCGACACGAACGACAGGCTCGATCCGTCGATCCCGAGTCGGTACGCGCGGGCGGAGACCTGACGGCGCGACTCCTCACCGGACGCGAACAGGCAGGGGAGCCCGGCGCCCGACAGGCTCGCCGCCATCTGGAGGAGAAGGGTCGACTTGCCGAGACAACCATCGCCCGTTGGGAGCGCGCCGTCGCCGAGACCGCCGAATCCAGGGAATGAGTGTTCCCGAACTCGTGAGGGTGACGGGCCTGAGTCGGTACTACACATGGCAGATCAAGCAGGGCGCCGAAGGCAGGCAGTTGCATCCGATGCACGGGGCTGCGATTCGCAGCGAGAGGCATCGCTCGACCTAGCGGATCGAGCCGTCCACGCTGTCGCCGATTGAATGAATCTCCGGACCGCTAGAACCCCACTTTCTCAAGGTGAATCCGCTGGGGTGTCTACCCCTCCGACTCCCTCCCCGCGACCTTCC
>DATEQE010000349.1:0-2503 GCA_035272825.1 Actinomycetota bacterium | reverse complement strand
CGCCGGCGGCGGCGTGAACGGCATCCCCGGCTGGCAGGCGTATCGTGCGGCCGTGAGGGACCGGGCGGTCAAGAAACCGCGGTGACGCCAGAGCGCCGGCGTACCGCCCTCGAGCGCATGCTCGAGGCGCGATCGGTGGCGGTCGTCGGCGCAAGCGTGCGCGAGGGCTCCGTCGGCAACCAGAGCGTCGTAGAGCTCGTCGAGGGCGGGTTCGAGGGCGCGATCTACCCGGTCAATCCGAAGTACGACGAGGTGCTCGGTCATCGGGCGTTCGGTTCGGTGGCCGCGATCGGTGAGCCCGTCGACCTGGTGATCCTCGCGGTCTCGAACGCGCTGCTCGAGGACCAGCTCCGCCGGGCCGCGGACGCCGGCGCCGCCAGCGCGGTGATCTTCGCGAGCGGCTACGAGGAACCGCGCGAGAGCGTGCCACCGCTCACGAAGCGGCTCGCGGCGATCGCACGCGACGCCGGGATGGCTGTTTGCGGCGGGAACTGCATGGGGTTCGCGAACCTCGAGCGGCGGGTCCGCGCGCTCGGCTTCTACGAGCCGAAGGACGCGCCGGTGGGCGGGGTGACGTTCCTGTCGCACTCGGGCTCGGCGTTCAGCGCGATGATCCACAACGACCGCGCCCTCGGGCTGAACCTCGCGGTCTCCGCGGGGCAGGAGTTCGTCACGACGGTCGCCGACTACCTGCGGTACGCGCTCGGCGTGGAGAGCACGAAGACGGTCGGGCTGTTCATCGAGACCGTGCGCGACCCGAACGGATTCCGGGAGGCGCTGGCGCTCGCGAACGAGCGCGACGTCCCGGTGGTGGCGCTGAAGGTTGGTCGCGAGGAGCGCACGCGCGAGCTCGTGCTGGCCCACTCCGGCGCGCTCGCGGGCGAGGACGGCGCCTACGAGGCGCTGTTCGACGCGCACGGCGTGGCGCGCGTCGAAAGCCTGGACGAGATGGCCGACACGCTCGCGCTGTTCGCCGCCGGCCGCCGCGCCGGACCCGGGGGGTTGGCGAGCGTACACGACTCGGGCGGCGAGCGAGCGCTGATGGTCGACGCGGCCGCCAAGGTCGGGGTCCCGTTCGGCGGGATCTCGGACCAGACCTCGGCGCGGATGGAGGCGCTGCTCGATCCCGGGTTGCCGCCGATGAACCCGCTCGACTTCTGGGGGACGGGCAGGGACGCGCACGAGATCGTCACCGGGTGCGCGCGCGCGTTGCTGGAGGATCCGGATGTCGCCGCGCTCGCGTTCTCCGTCGACCTGACCTCGGAGGAGTACCCGGACATGGGCTACATCGCCATGGCGCGCGAGACCTTCCCCGAGACCAACAAGCCCTTCGCGATGGTGTCGAACTTCTCGAGCGGCATCGATCGTGGCGACGCGAAGCTACTCGACGGCGACGGCATCCCGGTGCTCGAGGGGACGCTCACCGGTCTCGCGGCATTCAGGCACCTGTTCGCGTACCGGGACTTCCGTGCGCGCTCACCCGTCGAGGGCGCGTCTCCGGTGGTCGACGAGGTCCGGGAACGGTGGCGGCACCGACTGGCGAGTGGAGAGCCGTTCGACGAGCTCGAGGGGCTGGCGCTGCTCGCCGACTTCGGCGTGCCGGTGGTCGCGAGCGTTCGGGCGGACACGCTCGAGGACGCGCTCGCGGAGGCCGAACGCATCGGGTTCCCCGTCGCGGTGAAGACGGCGTCGCCCGGGGTGCAGCACAAGTCCGATGTCGGCGGCGTGCGGCTGGGCGTCGACGACTCGCCCTCGCTCGAGGACGCGTACGCGGATCTCGAACGTCGGCTCGGTCCCCAGGTCACGGTCGCGCCGATGGCGCCGCCGGGGGTCGAGATCGCGTTCGGGATCGTGCGCGACCCGCAGTTCGGTCCGCTGGTGCTGGTGGGGGCGGGTGGCGTGCTGGTCGAGGTGCTCGGTGACCGGCGCATGGCGATGCCACCGCTCGATGAGGCTCGAGCCCGGTCGATGGTCGACCACCTGAAGGTGCGGCCACTCCTCGACGGGGTGCGAGGGCAGCCCCCCGTCGATGTCGACTCGCTCACCCAGGCGATCGTGTCGCTCTCGTGGCTCGCGCACGACCTTGGTACGCATCTCGATGCCCTCGATGCGAACCCCGTCATCTGCGGACACGAGGCTTGTGTCGCCGTCGACGCGTTGGTCGTGCCCAGAACGACCCCGGCGTAGGTCCGCGGGGCTCAGACGAAGTGGCTCGGATCGGGCTGCGTTCCCTCCGGCCACCCGGGGTAGTCGTCGCCGGGGTATTCCGACGGCTTGCCGTAGCAGTGGTCGATCGGCGGCAGGGTCCGCGCGTCGGTGCGCGGGTTCCTCCCGAACGCGAACGTGTGCTCGAAGTTGTGGGTCCGCTCGATCCGCTCGGTGAGGTGCGGCAACCCCCAGTTGTCCGAGACGAACCGCAGCGGGCTCGAGAACTCGCCCTCGGCGTCGTCGACGTAGCCCTTCCTCGCGTACGGGCTGATCACGAGCATCGGGACGCGGAACC
>DATEQE010000348.1:0-3603 GCA_035272825.1 Actinomycetota bacterium | reverse complement strand
GAGTCTACGCCACGCGAAGGGCGACGAACACGCCGTCGCGGGTCGGGACGATCGAGGAGGCGAAGCGCTCGTCGTCCGCGATCATGCGGTTGTGCTCGAGGATCGCGTTCGTGGTCTTCGCGTCCCGCCCGTGGTTGCCCGCCGGGTCGGCGACCGCGCCGGACCACAGGACGTTGTCGCAGAGGTACAGCCCCCCGACGCGGATCCGTTCGCGCGCTGCGCGCCATGCGTTCGGGTAGCCGACCTTGTCGATGTCGTTGTAGACGACGTCGATCTCGCCGTCGACGGCGCCGAGGTTCTCGACCGCGTCGCCGACGTGCCAGCGGATCGGGTCCGCCAGGCCCGCACGCGAGAGGTAGTCGAGCGCCTTCGGCTCGTTCGCCGGGTCGCCGTCCGTCGCGTGGACCTCGCCGCCGGGGCCCACCGCCCTGGAGAACCAGTAGGCCGAGTACCCGAACCCCGACCCGAGCTCGACCACCCGCCTCGCGCCGATCGAGCGCGCGAGCAGCTCGACCGTGACCCCGACGAGGCGGCCGATGATCGGGAAGTTGCGTTCCTTGCCCTCCGCCTCCATCTCGAGCAGGACTGGCTCGTCGTAGCGGGTGAGCAGCGAGCGCATGTAGTCCTCGACGCGCGGGTCGACGATGTCCACGGTCCCGATGCTACCGGCTACGCTTGAGCGGCGATGAGCGACGTCGAACGCAGGTCGACGGACTCCGGGATCGACCTCGAGCCCGTGTACGAGCCGGCCGATCTCGGCGGCTTCGACCCCGAACGGGACCTCGGACTCCCCGGCGAGCCTCCGTTCACCCGCGGTGTGTACCCGTCGATGTACCTCGGGCGCCTGTGGACGATGCGGCAGTACGCCGGGATGGCCACGGCCGAGGAGACCAACGAGCGGTTCCGATACCTGCTCGACCACGGGCAGACGGGGCTCTCCGTCGCGTTCGACCTGCCGACGCAGATGGGGCTGGACTCGGACCACCCCCGGGCCGAGGGCGAGGTGGGCAAGACCGGCGTCGCGATCGACTCGATCGACGACATGGGCCGGCTGCTGGAGGGGATCCCGCTCGACGCGGTCTCGACGTCGATGACGATCAACGCGACCGCTCCGATCCTGCTCCTGCTCTACGAGATCGTGGCCGAGGAGCGGGGGATCGCGGCGTCCGCGCTGAACGGGACCGTGCAGAACGACCTGCTCAAGGAGTACGCGGCCCGCGGGACGTACATCTACCCGCCGAGGCCGTCGATGCGCCTGATCACCGACCTCTTCGCCTACTGCGGGCGGACGATCCCGCGGTGGAACACGATCTCGGTGAGCGGCTACCACATGCGCGAGGCGGGCGCGACCGCGGTGCAGGAGGTGGCGTTCACGCTCGCGGACGGCATCGCGTACGTCCAGGCGGCGATCGATGCCGGGCTGGACGTGGACCGGTTCGCGCCACGCGTCTCGTTCTTCTTCGCGTGCCACATGAACTTCTTCGAGGAGATCGCGAAGTTCCGGGCCGCCCGGCGGATGTGGGCGACGATCATGGCCGAGCGGTTCGGCGCCAGAGACCCGAGGAGCCTGATGCTGCGGTTCCACACGCAGACGGGCGGGGCGACGCTCACCGCCCAGCAGCCGCAGAACAACATCGTCCGGACCGCGCTGGAGGCGCTCGCGGCGGTCCTCGGCGGGACGCAGTCACTCCACACGAACTCGTTCGACGAGGCATTGGCGCTGCCGACCGAGCAGGCTGCGAAGATCGCGCTCCGGACCCAGCAGGTGATCGGGCACGAGACCGGCGTCACGCACACCGTGGATCCGGTGGGCGGCTCGTACTACGTCGAGTCGCTCACGAACGAGGTCGAGGCGCGCGCGTGGGAGTACCTCGAGCGGATCGACGGGATGGGGGGCGCGGTCGAGGCGATCGAGGCCGGCTTCTACCAGGACGAGATCGCCGAGGCGGCGTTCCGGATCCAACAGGGGATCGAGTCGGGCGAACGCGTGGTCGTGGGCGTCAACGGGTTCGAGGATCTCGAGGAGCAGCCGGTGCAGATCCAGACGATCGGCCTGGAGGAGGTCGCGAGGCAGGTCGCGCGCCTCCGGGCACTGCGAGCCTCGCGCGACCAGGCGGCGGTGGACCGGGCGCTCGCCGAGGTCGGGTCGGCGGCGCGCGGGACCGCGAACCTGCTCCCGCCGATGAAGGTCGCCCTAGGCGCGCGGGCGACGCTCGGCGAGGTCTCCGACGTGCTCCGCGGTGTGTTCGGCGAGTACCACCCCCGCTGAGCCCGAACCGCGATGACGTGGACGCCGTTGGCTGGCGAGGTCTCGAGCCCTTCGCCTATCGTGAGCCGCCGTCGTTCCCCGAGGAGGAGGTGATCCACACGACGGCCAGATCTGGTCTCGGGCGCTGTACGACATCCACAACGCCCTCGGTCGCGAGACCGCGGACACGATCATCCTGCAGGCGCAGTTCGACTTCGGCGTGGACCCCTCGTTCGCGGAGGCCGGGCAGGCGACGGTCGACGCGGCCGAGGTGGTCGCCGGCCACCGGGCGGCGATCAAGGTGAGGAAGGCGTTCCAGGACCGAGGGATCCTCGAGCCCTGACCGCTCCTCATCCGAAGAGCTCGACGATCGCGTGCACGATCGCCGCGCCGCCGGCGACCGCGAGGACGAGCGCGAGCCACCGCATGCGCGAGCTGCGAGCCGTCGCGACGGCCGCGGCCACGCAGCCGAGCCCGACCGCGAGCTCGGTGACGTAGGTGAGGGACTGGCCCATCGCGGTGCAGGGTAGGCTCTGCCGCCATGGACATCTCGATCATCGGCGGGACCGGCGACGAGGGGTTCGGCCTGACGCTGCGGCTGGCGAGGGCCGGGCACCACGTCACGATCGGCTCGCGGATCGCCGAGAAGGGTTCGGCCGTCGCGGACACGGCCCGCGAGATGCTCGGCGCAGGCGCGAACGTCGGCGGCGCGGCCAACGAGGAGGCGGCGACCGCGGATGTCGTCATCGTGACCGTGCCGTTCGGCGGCCAGGCCGAGATCTACCGCTCGATCAAGGACCACGTGAAGGCGGACGCGATCGTCGTGGACTGCACGAGTCCGCTCGCGACAGCGGTGGGCGGGCGAGCGTGGCAGGTGGTCCGGCCGTGGCACGGCTCGGCCGCCGAGCAGGCCAAGGCCATCCTGGAGCAGGTGCACCCCGTTCGGATGGTGGGCGCGTTCCACACGATTTCGGGGGAGGCGCTGCAGAATCTCGAGCATGAGATCGAGAGCGATGTCCTGGTCTGCGGGACCGACACGGAGGCGAAGGCTATCGTCGGCGGCTTGGTCGACCAGATCCCGAACCTCCGCTGGGTGGACGCCGGCGACCTCACGCAAGCGCGGACGCTCGAGCCTCTCACCGCGCTGCTGATCTCGATCAATCGTTCCTACAAAATCCGCGACGCCGGGCTCCGGATCACCGGCAGAGGTTCGTGGGGAGTCCCGGGGTCCTGACGCGCGGGTCGGATGCGTTCAGTCGAGCTCGACGAGCGGGTCCCCGGGCTGGACGTTCTCCCCCGCCTGCACCGGGATCTGGGTGACGACGCCCTCGCGCGGGGCCGGGATCGCGTTCTCC
>DATEQE010000347.1:0-5531 GCA_035272825.1 Actinomycetota bacterium | reverse complement strand
TCGGTCGCCGGATGAGGACCCGGGGCTCGTCGACGATCTCGCCGAGCGGTACGAGGTCCAGGTGATCCCGCACCTCGAGTGCATCCGCTTCCTCACCGGTCGGGGAAACGACGTAGCGCCGGGCCTGCGCCCGGCGCTACCTCGCCGTCGCGGTCCCTAGTCCATCCGGTCCTTGGCGGCGTCCACGGCGTCGGTGGCCGCCTCCTTCGCCTTGCCCGCGGCATCCTTCGTCGTGCCCAACGCCTGCTTCGCCTTGCCCTTGGTGCGGTCCTTCTTGCCCTCGCGCTCGAGGTCCTCGTTGCCGGTCACGTCGCCCACGGCTTGCTTGACGTCGCCCTTCGCCTCGTCGAACCGGCCTTCCCTGCTATCGTCCTTGCCGTCCATCGGAACCTCCTCCACGATCGTGAACCCGGATCCGTTCGGATCCATCCACGCTTGTTCCCTGCGGACGTGCGAGCAAACGGCGCCGAAGATCAGCCGACGTCGTCCTCGTCTCGGAGCCTCCGCGTGAGGGGGATCGCGAACCAGACCCAGACGAGGAAGGCGAAAGCGCCGAGCCCGACGATCACGGCGGTGGCCAGCCCGAACATCAGGTCGGCGGTGAGCACCACGGCGAGGGTCACGGACAGCGCGAGGAAGGCGATCCCGACGATCGCGAACCGGTTGGAGGTCCGCAGCATCCGTTCCTTGTCGCCCTGGCGGAACCGGATCCGGTGGTAGGCGGTCGGCGCCATGAACAGGCCGGTGGCGATCGTGGTCCCGACGAAGGTCGCGAAGTAGATGGCCCGCTGACTCCCCGTGAGCGTCTGGAACCGGTTGCTGAACGGTACGGTGAGCAGGAACGCGAACAACACCTGCACGCCGGGCAGCGCGACGCGAAGCTCGTTCAGGAGCTCGATCAGCTCTCGGTTCAGGCGCTCCTCGGGTTGCTCGTCGTCGTCATGGGCGCCATCGCCCGACGGAGCCACGCTCCCCGAACGCCGATCGTTCACGGACTCCAGTTACCGCTCCGCCGCGTGCGCGAAACGTCTCCGACCTTGCTGCAGCGGAGCGAGGTCCGGATGCTCGCGGTTTGTGGTGCTCATGGCGCGGGTACACCGGTGCCGAGGCCGCACCGTGCGGTCTGAGAGGTGGAGATCATGAGCCACCCGAGCTATGAGTATCACGAGCATGATCCCGAGCCGGGTTCGGGGCTGACGGGGTACGCCGCGATCAAGTACACGGCGATCGTGATCATCGTCCTCGCCAGCTTGGCTTTCCTGGCCTGGTACATCGTCCCGGCGATCGACTAGCCGAGCGAAGGAGGAACCACCATGTTGGGTCTCATGCTTGCTGCCACGAACGGAGCGGCAACGCTCCTGTGGATCCTCGCCGTGATCCTGGTGATCGCCGGGGTCGTGACGCCGATCCGTGGCGGCGTGCTCGCGGGGCATCGCCCTGATCATCGTGGGACTGCTCGTGGGTCCGGGAGGAGTGAGCATCTTCACGTGACGCTTCCCGTGGCGCGATAAGCGTCTCGTCTACGGCTCGTCGAGATCCGCTCCGTGAGGTTCCGCCTCGCGGAGCGGATCTCCTTCTTCGAGCACCGCGCCCCGGAGGAACGACAAGGTCTGCGAGAGGATCCTGCTCACGTGCATCTGCGAGACGCCGACCTCCTTGGCGATCTCGGACTGCGTGAGCCCGCGGAAGAAGCGGAGGTACAGCACCCTCCGTCCCCGCTCCGGCAGCTCCTTCACGGCGGGTGCCACCGACGCCCAGCCCTCGAGGATCTCGAGCGAGGGGTCGTCACCGCCGAGCCCCTCGATCGGCGCCGCGCCCTCTTCCCCGACCGGCGAGTCGAGCGACGTCGTCGAGTAGGCCTGCACCGCCTCCATCGCGTCGAGGATCTCCTCGGGTGACGCCTCGCACCGCGCGGCGATCTCCTCCACGGTCGGCGAGCGCCCGAGCTCCTGCGAGAGCTCGGGCAGGACGGCGTTCACGCGCAGCCCGACCTCCTGGAGCCGCCGCGGCACGCGGATCGCCCATCCCTTGTCGCGGAAATGCCGCTTGAGCTCGCCGATGATCGTGACGGCGGCGTACGTGGAGAACTGGACGTCGCGCTCCACGTCGAAGCGGTCGATCGCGTTCAGGAGGCCGACGCACGCGACCTGCACGAGGTCCTCCAGCGGCTCGCCCCGTCGGTCGAACCGACGGGCGAGGTACTCCGCAAGCGGGAGGAACATCTCGACCAGTCGCCCACGGGCCTCGGCGTCGTCGGGCAGGCGCTTGAACAGTTCCGTCTCCACCTCACGGTCGGTGGAGCCGATCGGACGCTCGACCGAGCTCATGTCGTCCGCGATGGCTCGAGCGTCCGCTTGGTCAGGAGGATGGACGGACCACCTTCGTCCGTGTTCAGGGAGAGGGTGTCGACGAGCGCCGACAGGATCCTCCAGGGGAGGCTCTGCTCCAGGTCGGGTGGGGGCCACGGGCCATCGGCGGCATCGATCGAGACCTCCGCCTCCAGACGATCGTCCAGTGGCCGGAGTCGAAGGGTCATCGCGGTGGCCGACCGCCCGCGAGCGAGCAACCACCCGCACGCCTCGTCGACGGCGAGGCGGAGATCCTCGATCCCATCGAACGGGATCGGTAGCCGAGCGGCCACCGACGTCGTGACGGCGCGCAGGACGTGGACGGATCCCGACATCGCCGGGACGGACACGGTGATGACATCGTTCATCGGGCTCGCCATCGCGCTCCCTATACTAGGGAAGCTCGGGCATGACCCCTGGATGACTTCTTGGGATGTGCGAGCCGAGCCAACGACCGAGAGGGCGAAGGATGGATGTGATCGTCGGGACGCGCACCGAAGAACCGTGGACCGTCGTCGAGGTCGCCGGCGAGCTCGACCTCCACACCTCACCGCCGCTCCGCGAGCACCTGCTCGAGCTGATCCAGGGCGGTGCCGACCACCTGGCCCTGGACCTCACGAAGGTCGACTTCATGGACTCGAGCAGCCTGGGCTCGCTGGTGACGTGTCTCAAGCGCGTCCGGGAACGCGACGGCACGCTCGTCCTGGTCGGGGTCGGCGGCACCCCGATGAAGGTGCTCACCCTCACGGGGTTGGACCGCGTGTTCGACATCGTCGGCTCGATCACCGAGCTCCCCACCGGTTGACGCGGAAGGTCAAGCACCAGATGGAACGCCTCTCGATCCGCATCCCACCCGGGACCGCGCACGTGGCATCGGTCCGCGCGTTCGTCGGGGCGATCGGTCGCAGCACCGGTTGCTCGGAGGAGGCGGTCGACGACCTCCGGCTCGTCGCGACCGAGGCATGCGCCCAGGCGATCGAGCAGGACGCGCCGCCGGCCGTCATCGAGGTCCGCTCGTCGGTCGACGGGGGCCGCCTGCTCGTGGAGATCGAGCCCTGCGGCCGGTTCGAGCGAGCCCAGGAGGGGCTCGACGGGGTCTCGGGACGGGCGACGCGACGAGCGCTGATCGAGGGCCTGTTCCCCGACGCCGAGTTCGACGACCAGGTCCTGCGCGTGGCTGTACCGATCGCGCGGACGTAGGCCGGCACGCTCGCGGGGGAGTGCACCCTGGGAGTCGCTCGAAGCCAGGGGACACCCACACGTCGGTGTTGGTCGACCGAGCCGTCGATCTCAACCTCGGCGACACCCTCGTCCTGTATACCGACGGCGTCACCGACGAGCGCCGGGATGCGGACGAGTTCGGCGAGACGCGCCTGCACGAGGCGTTGTCCGAGCTCCCAGGCGCCGGCGCGCAACGGATCGCCGATGGCGTGGTGGACGCGGTGGTCGGCTTCCGGACCGGGCAGCCGAAGGACGACATCGCGATCCTCGCGATCAAGGTGGTCGGATGACGACGCTCGGCATCGACCCGTGCGCACCGACACCGGCACCGTCCCGCGCCTGAGCGGCGAGCTGACCTCGACACCGTCGCGCGGGGCGAGGACGCGCCGGGAACCACGACCGTCTGGTTCGAGCTCGACCGCCTCGCCGCCCAGCCCGTCCCGAACGCCGGGGTGTTTGGGGCTCGGAACGCGCGGGTACCCATGACCCCGGACGCGATCCATGACCAGCGGCCGGCGAGCCGGTGGTCCGAGAAGATTGACGGTGCGGTCCGGCGCGCCCCCTCCCCCCTGCTCGTCGGACCGCACGTCAACCCGAGGTGATGGCGATGACCGACATGCTCGCACCGACGCCCGTCAAGTGGCTGTACTGCTTCGCGTGTGAGGAGCCGTTCGAGCTCGCAGGGTCGCCTGCCTCGTGCGGGTGCGGACGCTCATCCGCGCGGCTGGACGGCGGGATCGTCGAGATCCAAGGCCCGACGCGTGCGCTCGCGCCGGTCGAGACGGTGATCCGCCTCGACGGCGGCAAGTGGGCTCCGCTTCCCGAGGACGTCTTCATCCGACGGGTGCTGCCCAGGGCCGCCTGACGCGCTCCTCGGGATCCGGATCCTCCCCCGCGAGGGATCAGGAACCTCCACCGCGAGCTCCTACGCGGTCACGTCGACACGTCGATCGGCCAGGAGTGCTGCGAACACGGCGGCATCCCGAGGGGCCGCTCCGTCAGTGTCGTTGTTGAAGTACGCGAACACCGATCGCCGCGGAGTTTCGGCGATCGCGTCCGCGTACGCGGCGAGCTTCGAGCGTCGATAGCCGGGTCCATCCGAGCGGCCCTGGTGGAACCGCAGATAGGCCCATCCCCCCGACGTCGGCATCGAAACGCGAACCCCTGGACGGTCAGCGTGGACCAGCGCCGCCCCGCTCGCATCGAGCGCCTCGAGTACCCCGTCCGTGAACCACGACGGGTGCCGGAACTCGATCGCCGCCCGGAACGCGGAAGGGATCGACCCGAGGAAGGCCCGGAGCAGCGGTTCGTCGGCTCGAAGAGTGGGCGGTACTTGGAAGAGCACGGGCCCGAGCTTGGTGCCGGCGCCCTCGAAGATCCCTCGCATCCGCTCGAGCGGCTCCGCGCAGTCTCGCAGCCTGCGGACGTGCGTCACGTACCGGCTCGCCTTGAAGGTCAGGACGAAGCTGTCGGGCACGGTCGCGGCCCATCGCTCGACCGTCTCACGCTTCGGCAAGCGATAGAACGACGCGTTGACCTCGACGGTCGAGAAGCGCTCGGCGTAGAACGCGAGCCACTCGGCGGCAGCCAGCCCCGCCGGGTAGAAGCCATCTCGCCAGTGCCGGTACTGCCACCCGCTCGTGCCGACGGAGACCACCACGCAGGGTGGCTACCCTCGCGCGGGCCCCGCCACACGCTTGCCGACGTCAGCCCTCCGCGGGCGGCGGCGGCGGCGCGGCCGGCGGCATCGGGGGCGCCGGTGGAGGCGCGTCGGTCGGTGCTCCTGGCGGCGCCGCGACGGGCGCCGGTGGAGGCGCGTCGGTCGGTGCTCCCGGCGGCGCCGCGACGGGCCCCGCCGCGGAACCCGCCTCGCCGAACCCCGACGGCGTCCCCCCGCCGCCCTTGCGGCCCCGAACCACGAGGAAGACGACGATCAGCAGCAGGAGCACGACGCCCGCGATG
>DATEQE010000346.1:0-5710 GCA_035272825.1 Actinomycetota bacterium | reverse complement strand
AACGCGATCGAGGTGTGGGGCGCCGTGCTCTCCACGCCGGAGGACGGGCTCGCGATCGTCGGCCTCGGACGCCGTGACGTGTCGTTCGATCATGGGTTGCCGCGGGTGCTGGCGGCCCGGCGCGGGGACGGGGTCGTGGACCAGCTCGACGGCGCCGTGGAGGCGACCGCGCTCGACGACCAGCACCTGTACTGTCGAGTCCGAGCAGACGCGGGACTGAGGGCCGGCGATCTCGTCGCCTGCGGCATCTCGCACCCGTGCTCGATGCTCGACCGGTGGCGGCTGATCCCGGTGGTCGACGACGACGACGCTGTCGTCGAGGTCGTGGCCACGTTCTTCTGAGCCGCGTCCGCCCGGGCTCAGGGTCCATCGCCGGCGTCCCGGCCAGCCGAGGGGAGGAGCGCGACGGCCTCCACCTCGACGAGGAGCCCGTCGGCGAGCCGCGCTCCCACGGTCGAGCGTGCGGGATACGGCACCGCGAAGCGCCGCTCGTAGACACGGTTGAACGCGGGGAAGTCCTCGAGGTCGCTGAGGAACGCGGTGACCTTCACGACGTCGTCCATCGAACACCCGGCCGACGCCAGGCATCGTTCGACGTTGTCGAGGACCTGCCGGGTCTGCTCCTCGACCCCACCCGCCACGAGCGTCCCATCGGGCGCGAACGCCACCTGCCCCGCCGTGTACGCGAACGGACCGCCGACGACGACCGGACTGTACGGCGCCTTCGGTTCGACAACGTCCGGCGGCTGTCGTGCATCCCTGGTCACGGAGACCTCCCTTCGTTCTGACGTTCGTTCGGTATCGGTCCATCGGGGGATCGCGTGTCGCCGATCGTCGAGGCGACCTCGGCCCCGCAGCGTGCCCCCTGCTCGAGTGCATGCTCGACCGAATGTCCCGACAACCGTGCGGCCAGGTACCCGGCGTTGAACGCGTCCCCCGCGCCGACGGGATCGAGGTCACGGCGGGGAGGAGGTCGGAGCTCGATCCACCCGGTCGTGAGCGCCGCGGCGCCGTCGGCGCCCCGCTTGAGCACCACCTCACGCGGACCCAGATCCCGGCATCGTTCGGCGAGCGCACGGCCGCCGGGTCCGCCGACCAGCTCGGCGAGCTCGGCCTCGCCGCCGATCAGGATGTCGGCCCGTTCCACGAGCGGTCGGATGAGCTCCCCCGCGCGGTCGGATCCCCACAGGCCCCCGCGGAGGTTCGGGTCGACCAGGCGCAGGCCGCGCGCGCGTTCGAGCAACGCGATCGCCGCCCGCTGCGGTCCCTCGCCCAGCATGGCCGTGATGCCGGTGACGAGCACGGCCGAGGCTTGCCGCACCGGCACCCCGTCGAGGTCCTCCGGCTCGAGCGCACTCGCTGCCGAACCCGCTCGCTCGTAGACCGGCGGGCCGCCCATCGTCTCGCGGAACATCGATCCGGTGGGACGCTCCGGGTCCCGGCGGACCCAACGGAGGTCGACGCCGTGCGCGCGCAGCTCCTCCATCACGAGGTCGCCGGCGGCATCCGTGCCGAGCCGGCTCACCCACGCGGCGCCGAACCCGAGCCGAACGAGCGCGACGCACGCGTTGCTCTCGGCCCCGCCGTGGGTGACGAGCGGGAGCGGGCGTTCCAGGGTCGGCCCGTGCACCGTGATGACGGAGCGCATCGTCTCGCCGAGCGCGATCACGTCCGGGACGGGCGTCACGGGCCTCCTCCCACGAGGTCGACGGCCCGCCGGGCGCCGTCCGAGATCCGTTCGAGATCGGATCGCGTCCGCGGCGCCGCGTCGCCGGCGACCGCGCTCCCGAGGCCGACGCACGCGGCGCCGGCCTCCAACCAGCGAGGCACGTCATGGCGATCCCGCCCGTCGGGATGAAGCGGACGTCGGGAAACGGTCCGCGCAAGGCACCGAGATACCGAACCCCTCCCAGGCTCGCGGGGAACAGCTTCACGGTGCTCGCGCCCGCCGCGACCGCTCCCAGCACGTCCGTCGGGCTGAGCACGCCGGGGACCGTCGGCAGGCCGAGCTCCCGTCCTTCGCGCACGATCTGCGGGACGAGCCCCGGGCTCACCAGGAAGGCGGCGCCGGCGGCCGCGAACGCTCGCGCCTCGTCCACGGTGCGGATCGTCCCCGCCCCGACCGGCGCTCCAGCTTCGCGAGCCGCGGCGACGGCCTCCAGCGCTCCGGGCGTCTCGGTGGTGATCTCGATCGCGTCGATCCCGCCAGCCCGCAGCGCGCCGACGACGGCTCCCAGGTCGCAGGGCTCCCGGTAGCGGATGATCGCGAGCACTCGGTCGTCTTCGAACGGGGACACGTGCCCTCGCTTGTCTTGACTGGGGAGCCGGGCCGAGCGTAGCATCCTGCCGAATAGTTAGGAAAGTTTCCAAACTCTTTCCGGGCTCGAGGGGGCGGCACGGCCGATCAGACGTTCGCCGCGGGGACGCCGAGCCTGCTGAAGGCGATCAACGAGCGTTCGGTCCTCGAGTTCGTCCGTCAGATGGGGCCCGTCTCCCGGGCCCAGATCGCCCGGGACAGCGACCTGTCGAAGCCGACGGTGTCCCAGGCGCTCGCTGCGCTCCTGGGTGCGGGGCTGGTTCGTGACGCGGGGCGTTCGAGCGGCGGGAGGGGCCCCGCCGCCGTCCTGTACGAGCTGAACCCGCGGGCGGGGTGGGTCGTGGGGCTGGACGTCGGCCGGGACTTCGTCCGCGCCGCGATCGCCAACCTGGCCGGCGAGATCGTCGCCCGCCGCGACGAGCGGGCTCGGGTACGGAGCCAGCGGACGTTGATCTCCCAGGTCGGCGAGATCTCGCACGCGCTCGCCGCCGAGGCCGGCGTGAAGTGGAAGCAGGTCACGTTCGCCACGGTCGGGAGCCCCGGGGTCTTCGATCCGGTCACCGGACACGTGGCCCTCGCGCACGCGCTCCCGGGTTGGGGGCGGAGCGGTCTCGCGCAGGCCGTCCAGGAAGAGCTCGGAACGAAGGTCGCGTTCGAGAACGATGTGAACCTGGCCGCGCTCGGCGAGCAATGGCTCGGCCTCGGCAAGGGCGTCGAGAACTTCGTCTACCTGCACGTCGGGACGGGCGTCGGCGCCGGCCTGATCCTGCGGGGCGAGCTCTACCGCGGGCACACGGGCGCCGCCGGCGAGGTGGGCTACCTCCCCATCGGCGGTGACCCCAGGGACAAGGTCCTGCGCCGGCGGGGAGTGCTGGATACGGAGGCCGGCGCCTCCGGCGTGGTCGCCACCGCCCGCCGGCTCGGGATGGAGCCGCCGCTGTCGGCGAGGAAGGTGTTCGCGGCTGCGCGCCGGGGCGACCGGATCGCCCGACGGGTGGTCGAGCTCGAGGCCGACCGGATCGCGCTCGCGGCCGCCGCGATCGTGCCGATCGTCGACCCCGAGCTGGTCGTGCTGGGTGGCGGGATCGGTCGCAACGGCGACCTGCTGCTCGAGCCGGTGACGGAGGCGCTCCGAGCGGTGACGCCGTTCGCGGTCCGGCTCGAGGTCTCGCCGCTGGGCGAGGAAGCGGTGGTGCTGGGGGCGGTGTGGATGGCGTTGCAGGCCGCGCAGGACCTCCTGTTCACGCGGACAGCCACGACCTGAGGCGTTGGGTGGCGAGATCGAGCGGTGGCATGAGAAGAAAGAACGAGACAAGGAGGGGGCGATGAAGCGATTCGCGATCGTGGTGGCGGCGCTCGGCATGATCGCTGCGGCGTGCACCGCCGGCACCGAGGACCAGGGGGCGCCCGAACCCATCGCGACGGGTGCAAGCGCGTCGCACGACCCGGTGACGATCTCGATGTGGATCCCGTTCGCGGGGGCGGAGGCCGAGAAGGTGCTGCCCGTCTTCGACATGTTCCACGAGCAGTACCCGTGGATCACGGTCGACGTGCGCGAGGGGATCGGCGAGAACGACGACAAGGTCCTGGCGGCGATCCGGGCCGGCAACCCCCCAGATGCGGTGATGTCGTGGACCCTCGACAGCGTCGGCAAGTTCTGCGCGTCCGGTGCCTGGCAGGACCTCACGCCCTACATCGAGCAGTCGAACCTCGACACGTCGATGTTCCCCGAATCGGTCACGCGGTACACGAGCTACGGGGGCAGCCAGTGCGCCATGCCGTTCCTGACCGACGCGATGGGGCTGTACTACAACAAGGACCTGCTCCAGAAGGCCGGCTTCACCGAGCCGCCGAAGACGATGTCCGAGCTCACCGAGATGGCCAAGGCGCTGACAGAGTTCAACGCGGACGGATCGATCAAGGTCGCCGGGTTCGTCCCCTGGTTCGGGTACTACGAGTTCACGCCCCTCGAGCTGTCGATCATCTTCGGCGCCGACTACTACAACGAGGACGGCACCCAAGCCGCCATATCGAGCGACCCTCAGTGGGCCGAGCTGTTCCAGTGGCAAAAGGACCTCGTCGACTTCTACGGTGAGGACAACCTCAAGAAGTTCGTGGCCGGCGCGGGCAACGAGTGGACGGCCGGCAACGACTTCCAGCACGGACGCGTGGCGATGATGTTCGACGGCGAGTGGCGCGTTGCGATGATCGAGGACTACGCGCCGGACCTGAACTACGGGACGGCTCCGTACCCAGCCCCGGACGGGGAGGACGGCCAGTACGGCCTCGGGCGGGTCGGCGGGACGATCATCGGCGTCCCCCGGGGCTCGGCGCACCCGGCCGAGGCGTGGGCGCTCGTGCAGTACCTGGCCAGCAACACGGACGCGCTCGTCGCGATGACCAACGCGATCCGCAACGTGCCGACGACCTATCCCGCCTTGGAGTCGCCGGACCTGGACATCACGCCGCAATTCCAGACGTTCCTGGACATCTTCGGGAACCAGGGATCGCACTACAAGCAGACCAGCGAGATCGGGGTGGCGGACCAGGATCTGATCGAGGCGTTCGGGGCGGACTGGCAGGCGGGCGACGTCTCGGACCTGCAGGGCGGTCTCGAGCAGCTCAACCAGCAGGTCAACGACGAGCTCGAGCAGGCGCAGCTGTAGCCGTGCGGGCCACGGCATCACGACGAGAGGGGGCACCAGATCGCCGCGGCGGCCGCTGAGGCGACCGACCGGCGGACGTTCCCGCGGCGCAAACCCGCCCGTCGCCGCGCGATGCGGCGGTACGCCACTGTTGCGCTGTTCATGTCGCCTTGGATCATCGGGTTCGTCGTGTTCATCGCATACCCGATGTTCGCGAGCGCGTACTACAGCTTCACGAACTACGACCTGCTGAGCACGCCGAAGCTGATCGGGTTCGAGAACTACCGGTTCATGTTCACGAAGGACCCGATGTTCTGGCAGGCGATGCGCAACACGGTGTGGATCATCCTGGTGGGGTTGCCGCTCAACATGGCGTTCGCGCTGCTCACGGCGTTCTTGCTGACGCGTCCCCGGCGCGGGCACCGGGTGTATCGGACGATCTACTTCCTGCCCACGCTCGCGCCCCCAGTCGCGGCGGCGCTCGCGTTCGTGTTCATTCTCAACCCAGCGTTCGGGCCCGTGAACCAGCTCCTGCAGCACCTCGGCATGGCGAACCCGCCCTTGTGGTTCTTCGACCCGTCCACGTCGAAGTGGGGGCTCGTGTTCCTGGGGCTGTGGGGCATCGGGCAGACGATGATCATCTACCTCGCGGGCCTGCTGGACGTGCCGCGCCAGCTGTACGAGGCGGCCGACATCGAGGGCGCGACCGGGGTCCAGAAGTTCCGCTACGTCACCCTGCCGATGATCT
>DATEQE010000345.1:0-3291 GCA_035272825.1 Actinomycetota bacterium | reverse complement strand
GCGGTCTCGATCGACATCGAGGGGCGGACGACGACCGGGACGAGCGCGTTCGACCGCGCGGCCACGGTGCGGGCGATCACCGATCCCTCCCTGCAGTCGAAGGACATCCGGATGCCCGGCCACGTCTTCCCGCTCATGGCGCAGCAGGGGGGCGTCCTCAAGCGGGCCGGCCATACCGAGGCGACCGTCGACCTCGCGCGGCTCGCCGGCCTGTACCCGGCCGGGGTGCTGTGCGAGGTCCTGCATCCCGACGGCTCGATGGCGCGAGCCCCGGAGCTCGCCCGGGTGGCGAAGGAGCATGGCCTGAGGATCATCTCGATCGCGGATCTGATCGAGTACCGCCGCCATCGCGAGCATCTGGTGGCGCGGACGGCCTCGGCGCAGATCCCGACCGAGCACGGCGAGTTCACCGCGCACACCTACGAGAGCTCCGTCGATGGGATGGTGCATGTCGCGCTCGTGCTGGGCGAGGTCGGCGACGGCGAGCAGATCCTGGTGCGTGTGCACTCGGAGTGCCTGACCGGCGACGTGTTCGGCTCGATGCGGTGCGACTGTGGCGATCAGCTGCACGGTGCGCTTGCCCAGGTCGGCAAGGAGGGCCGCGGCGTGGTCCTGTATATCCGGGGCCACGAGGGGCGTGCGATCGGGCTGACGCACAAGCTCCGCGCCTACCGCCTCCAGGAGGAGGGACGGGACACCGTCGAGGCCAACGTCGAGCTCGGGTTCGCGGCGGACCCGCGTGACTACGGGATCGGCGCCCAGATCCTGGTGGACCTCGGGGTGCGCTCGATGCGGCTGCTCACCAACAACCCGGCGAAACGGGCCGGGCTCGAGGGCTACGGGCTGTCGATCTCCGAACGCGTGCCGCTCGAGACGCGCCCGACCGCGGAGAACATCGGCTACCTGCGCACCAAGCGGGAGAAGCTCGGGCATCTCCTCGAGAACCTCGAACCCGAGGTCGCGCCGTGAGCCAGCTCCTCGAACGGAAGGCCGGGCCGTGAGCGAGCTCCGGGGTGACCTGCACGCACGTGGTCGCCGTTTCGCGATCGCGGTGGCGAGGTTCAACGAGCTCGTCACGCGCAAGCTGCTCGAGGGCGCGCTCGCCGGCCTCCACGCAAAGGGGGTGGCCGAGGAGGATGTCGACGTGGTGTGGGTGCCGGGAGCGTTCGAGCTGCCCCTGGTGGCGCGGCGGCTCGCGGGGTCGCGGACGTTCGACGCCGTGATCTGCCTCGGCGCCGTGATCCGGGGCGAGACCGCACACTTCGAGCTCGTCGCGGGGCAGGCGGCGGCCGGGATCCGCGAGGCCGCCGAGGTGACCGGCGTCCCGGTCACGTTCGGGGTCCTGACGACGGAGACGCTCGAGCAGGCGCTGGATCGCGCGGGCGGCAAGCACGGGAACAAGGGATGGGACGCGGCGACGGCGGCGATCGAGATGGCGTCGCTCCTCGAACAGCTGCCCAAGGAGGCCGAGCCGTGATCGTCGACAAGCCCTGGGGCAAGGTCGTCACGTACGCGCTCAACCAGCCGAGCTCGGTCCGCGTGATCACCGTCGAGCCGGGCCAGGAGACGAGCGTCCACTACCACCAGATGCGGGACGAGATGTGGGTCGTGCTCGACCCGGGGCTCTCCGTGCAGATCGGCAACCGCCAGGTCGAGGCGTCCTCGGGGGAGGAGTTCATGGTGAGCGCCGAGACGACGCATCGGATCGCGAACTCCGGGACCACTCGCGGCCGGGTGCTCGAGATCGCCTACGGGTACACGACCGAGGACGACACGCTCCGCCTCCAGGACGACTACGGCCGCCCGCTCGAACCCGACTGGTGAGCCTCCGCCGAGAGCGGTTCGTGGGCCCTCGTCTCCGCGTTGAGTGCTGGGCGGGGGCCGTGCTACGCTGCGCGCGCTCCAGGCACTGGAGGGCACGTTGGCAGAGCAGGGCACCGTGAAGTGGTTCAGCAACGAGAAGGGCTTCGGGTTCATCTCGCGCGAGGGGGAGGACGACGTGTTCGTCCACTTCTCGGCGATCGAAGGCGAGGGGTACAAGTCCCTCACGGAGGGCCAGTCGGTCGAGTTCGACGTCGTCGACGGCCCGAAGGGCAAGCAGGCGGCCAACGTCCGACCCGTCTGACCGAGCTCGGCCGGGGTCTGCCCCGAGCGTCGACAGCTCCCCGAGCGGCACCTATACTCTGCGGGTTCTGTTCACCGTGTTCGGCTGGCACCGGCGAACGGCCGGTGCCTTCTCATCGGTAGGGAGGTGATGCGGGGTCTCGGCTGATCCGCGCATAAACGACCGCATCCGCTCGGCGCAGGTGCGCCTGGTGGGTGCAGACGGGTCGCAGATCGGGATCGTTTCGACCCAGGACGCGCTCCGTCAGGCACAGGATCTGGATCTCGATCTCGTGGAGGTGGCGCCGCAGGCGAACCCTCCCGTGGCCAGGATCATGGACTACGGGAAGTTCAAGTACGAGCGCGACATCCGGCAGAAGGAAGCCCGCAAGAAGCAGGCCCGGATCGAGGTCAAGGAGATCAAGTTCCGTCCGAAGATCGATCCGCACGACTACGCCACCAAGAAGGGCCACGTCGAGCGGTTCCTCCGGACGGGCGCGCGGGTCAAGGTGACCATCATGTTCCGGGGGCGCGAGATGGCCCGCACCGAGCTCGGCCGCAAGATCTTGGACCGGCTGGTCGCGGACCTCGCGGATCAGGCGGTTGTCGAGGCCCACCCCAAGCAGGACGGACGGAACATGGTGATGGTCCTCGCGCCGTCGAAGAGGCCCCCCGAACCGAAGAACACCGAGCCGAGGAACCGGCGGGAGCCGGAGGCGGCCGTTCCCCGAGCCGCCGCCCAGCCCGCCCCGGAGCAGGTGCCGGACGAGGTGGTCGCGGCCCCGGCGGAGGCCCCGCCGGAGACCTGACGGGGGTGTACGAGGAGTCCCACGTGGCACCCGTTCGACCAGAGGAAAGAAGAGCGATGCCCAAACAGAAGACGCACCGAGCGACCGCCAAGCGGTTCCGGATCACGCGGACCGGCAAAATCCTTCATCGCAAGGCGACCGGCAACCATTTCCTTCGCAAGAAGAGTGGGAGCCGCCGACGCCGCGTGGAGGGCATGACCCAGGTCACGGCCGAGCGCACCAACATCCGTCGGCTCCTCGGGAAGTAGGGGAGATGGCACGGGTCAAACGATCGGTCCACGCGAAGAAGAAGCGCCGTGAGGTGCTCCGCAAGGCCAAGGGGTACTTCGGATCGCGGTCCAAGCGCTACCGCGTGGCCAAGGAGCAGCTCCTCCACTCG
>DATEQE010000344.1:0-3152 GCA_035272825.1 Actinomycetota bacterium | reverse complement strand
GGATGCGGATGCACACGGTGCGATCGTCGAAGCCCCAGTTCGCCCAGTAGCCGTTGAGCATGTCGGGCTGCAGGCGCTTGTAGGCGTTCGCGTGGGGGGCGGCGATCGCTGAAAGGCCCTCGTGGTGCGCGAGCAGTCCCGCGATGCACTCTCGGGTCATCGGCGCGAGGCCGTCGGGTGCGTTCGGGTCGTGCAGGGCGTTTGAGCCGTCCTCACGCCGGAACGAGATGTTCAGGTGCAGACCGCTGCCTCCACGATCGTTGAAGGGCCGGCCCATGAACGTCGCGAGCTTGCCCTGCCTGGTCGCGATCTCCTTGACGAGCAGACGGAACAGGAAGCACTCGTCGGCCGCGGGGATGACCTCCTTGTACCGGATGTTGACCTCGTACGCGGCGGTATCGAACTCGCTCGCCCACCCCTCGATCGGGAACCCGCACTGCTGCGCGGCCCGGACCATCGCATCGATCGTGCCGCTCGGGTCGACCGAGGCGCCGGTGCCGTACACGCGGTGCGAGGGCAGGTCGACGGGCTTCCACCCGCCGTCCGCGCCGGGTTCCAGCAGGTAGAACTCGGACTCGAACGCGAACATCGGCTCCAGCCCCATCGCGCGCCACGGCTCGACGGCCCGGCGGAGCACCTCGCGGGGATCGACCTCGAGCGCCTGGCCGTGCTGCTGGACGTCGGCGATGCCGACGATCGTGTCCTCCTCCCAGCCGGGGCGGAGGGTGTCGCGGTCGATGAACGCCTCGACGTCGGGCAGCCCGACGTCGAACTGCTGCCGCGAGATGTCGAGGATCTCTTTGTCGGTCGTGAGCGGGAACACGCCGATGCAGAAGGCCGAGTGACCCGCGTCCGCGACGTCGCCGAACAGGTACTTCCCGCGTTCGACACCGAGCACGTCGGAGAACAGGAGGCGGAGCCGCTTGCCCTTGATGTCCATCCAGCCTCCTCGATCCGTGGCCTTGCCGTCGGGTCCAGCCGAGGATAGTCCAGGCGCCCGCGAAGCCGCCCCGTTAGGGTCGGCGGGGTGGACGAGGACTTCCGGCTCGAGACCGAGCGCCTGCGCCTCAGGCGCTATCGGCAGGAGGACCTCGAGGACCTGCACGCGATGTTCTCCGATCCCGAACACATGAGGTGGTACCCGGAACCCTTCCCCCGGGAAGGCACGCAGGAGTGGCTCGACCGTCAGATCGCCGGATACCGCGATCGCGGTTGGGCCCTGTTGATCGTCGAGGATCGGGAGACGGGCGAATTCCTCGGAACGGCCGGTCCCGCACTCCTGCTCGTCGAGGGTGTGGAGGAGGTCGAGATCGGGTGGCACACGCGGCCCGGCCGCAAGGGCGAGGGCATCGCCCCCGAGGCAGCCGCCGCCGCGCGGAACTGGGCGTTCGCGAACCTCGAGGTCGAGCACCTGATCTCGCTCGTCCGGCCCGAGAACCGGCCGTCGGGCCGGGTGGCCGAGAAGATCGGCATGCACGTCGACCGCGAGGTCGACCACAAGGGCCTCCGGCACAACGTCTACCGGATCGACCGGATCACCTGGGCTCGAACACACGAGGGAGGAAGACCGTGACCGAGCCCTCTGGGACCAGGTCGCGCGTGTACGCGTAGACGACCCCCGCGGCATCGGCGGCCGGGCCGACGTTGGACAACAGTCCCGTGGTTGGTCCCTGGCCCGCGCGCCAGACCTCGTCGTTCCACGCGCCGGCGCCTCGGACGGTGATCGCGACGTACTCACCGTCGGGGATCCACTCCACCTCGTCGTCCTCGTCCGGTTCCACCACGAAGTTGGACAGGTTGAGGGTCAGGTCCCCGAGCTCGTTCCCGCGCCCGAGCCCGAGCGCGATCATCTCACCGAGCAACGCGAGGAAGGGTTCGACCTCGGTCTCCGCCTCCCAGAGCGTGGGCGGTCTCTCCACCTTCAGGGGGGCCTGGGCTCGGAGCGGCCCGTCGAGGTCCATCAGCCCCTCTTCGGTGCTCGGACCCCGCGGAACTCCCAGTCGCCGCCGAACGCGGTCGACTCGACCTCCTCGGATGAGCTCGGCTGCGCGCCGACGTCCTCCCGGATCGGGACATCGCCCTCGACGATGCGGTTGCGCAGGGTACCCAGACCCTCGACCTCGACCTCGACGACGTCGCCGGGTTCGACCGGGCGCGAGTTCGCCGGCGTCCCCGACAGGATCACGTCGCCCGGCACGAGCGTGATCGTGCGCGCGATGTCGGCGACCAGGTAGTGCATGTCCCACCGCATCTCGTCGGTCGAGCCGTCCTGGCGCACGTCGCCGTTGACGAGCGTGCGGATCCGCTTGCCGCGGAAGTCCCAGTCGTCGACGAGGCCCGGACCGAGCGGGCACAGCGTGTCCGAGCCCTTGACCCGGAGCATCGACCCCGCGTCGGTGTCGCGGAAGTCGTGGAGGCCGTAGTCGTTCGCGATCGTGTAGCCGGCGATGTGCTCGGCCGCTTCCTCCGGCGCGATGTGCGCGCAGGTGCGGCCGATCACGATCGCGATCTCGCCCTCGTAGTTCAGGTACCGGCACCGGGGCGGCCGCACGACCTCGCCGCCGTGCGCGTTCAACGCGCTGACCGGCTTGTGGAAGTACGTGGGCGCCGGCGGCATCCGCGCGAGGAACTCCTTGACGCGGCTCTCGTAGTTCAGGTGCACGCAGACGATCTTGGTGGGCTCGGTGGGCGCCAGGTGTTCGGCGCTGCCGGGCGGGATGCGGACGCCGTTGGGGGCGACGAGCTCCTCACCGTCGCGCTCGACGGTGGTCGGGACGCCGTCGAGCAGGATCCGTCGTGTCTCCACACGCACCTCCGGGTCGTTCGGGGCCGGCCGGTAGTATCTCGCCGTGGCCGAGCTGAAGGGGTTCGTTCCGCCGCTCTCGCCCGAGGGACGGTCCTCCGTGGTGCCCGGTCCGCCGTGGCATTACTCGGGTGACCTGCTGACGATCGAGTACCGGGCGGCGCCGGGTTCGGTCGAGCGTTGGCTGCCCGACCCGATCGAGCCCGCCGAGGACGACCCGGACGCCGTGGCCGTGATCTTCGCCGACTGGCAGTCGTGCTCGGACTCGTTCGAAGAGCTCCTGGACCCGGTGCGCTCCCAGTACAAGGAGGCGTTCGTCGTGGTCCGGTGCCGGTACCGGGGCGAGACC
>DATEQE010000343.1:0-3785 GCA_035272825.1 Actinomycetota bacterium | reverse complement strand
TTCGCGGACCTCGCCGAGATGAACCAGGCGGTCGAGGCCGCCAGGGATGCGCTGCCGGCCTGGCGCGCGACGTCGCTGTCCAAGCGGGCCGAGATCATGTTCGCGATCCGCGAGCTGCTCGAGGCCCGCAAGATCGATGTTGCCACGGTCCTCACCTCGCAGCACGGCAAGGTCATCTCGGACGCGATGGGCGAGGTGTCGCGCGGGCTCGAGAACGTGGAGTACGCGACGGCGATCCCGCATCTGCTGAAGGGCGGCTTCTCCGAACAGGTCTCGACCGGCGTCGACGTGTTCGAGATCCGTCAGCCACTGGGCGTCGTGGCCGGCATCACGCCGTTCAACTTCCCCGCGATGGTCCCTATCTGGATGTGCGCGAACGCGATGGCGTGCGGCAACACGTTCATCCTCAAGCCCTCCGAGAAGGACCCCGGGGCGGCGTTGGTGCTCGCGGAGCTCTTCGCCGACGCCGGGCTGCCCGACGGCGTGTTCAACGTCGTCCAGGGCGACAAGGTGGCGGTGGACGCGATCCTCGAGCACCCCGACATCCGTGCGGTGAGCTTCGTCGGCTCGACGCCGATCGCGCGCTACATCTACACGAAGGGCACGGCGAACGGGAAGCGCGTCCAGGCGCTCGGCGGCGCGAAGAACCACATGATCGTCCTACCCGACGCCGACGTGGACATGGTGGCCGACGCGGCGGTCTCGGCCGGGTACGGCTCGGCCGGCGAGCGTTGCATGGCGATCTCGGTGCTGACGAGCGTCGGCACGATCGCCGACACGGTGATCGACGCGATCGCCGACCGCCTGCCCAAGATCAAGGTCGGCCCGGGCCTGGACCCCGAGTCCGAGATGGGCCCGCTCATCACCCGCGCGCATCGGGACAAGGTGGCCTCGTACCTCGACAGCGGTTCGGCCCAGGGTGCGCGGATCGTGGCCGACGGTCGCGACCACCCGCTCTACAAGGACAGCCCGGGGTTCTTCCTCGCGCCGTCGCTGATGGACGACGTGACGCCGGAGATGGACGCCTACAAGGACGAGATCTTCGGCCCGCTGCTCTCGGTGACGCGGGCCGAGACCTACGACCAGGCCGTCGACCTGGTGAACCGCAATCCGTACGGCAACGGCGTGGCGCTGTTCACCCGCGACGGCGGGGCGGCGCGCCAGTTCACGTTCGAGGTCGAGGCGGGGATGGTTGGCATCAACGTGCCGATCCCGGTGCCGGTCGCCTACTACTCGTTCGGCGGATGGAAGAGCTCGCTGTTCGGCGATGCGCACATGTACGGGCCCGAGGGGATCCGGTTCTACACGCGCGGCAAGGTCGTCACGCAGCGCTGGCCCGACGCGGCGAAGAGCACGGTGGACCTCGGCTTCCCGCGCACGCGGTGAACGAACGCTGGGACGGCGACCGAACGGGCGCCGGCGTCTCGGACGGTGAGGCGTTCGCCCCGCCGCTCCGAACGCTCCTCGATGAGATGGCTCGGCCCGACTGGAACACCGAGCAGCCCGAGGCGCATCTCCTGCCGCACCTCCAACGCTGGTGTGCTCGCGAAGGGTCGCCGTTCGAGCTGCTGGCGGCCGCCGAGGAGGACACGCTCTTCGTGGTCGACCTCGACACCACGCAGGGCACGGCGAACGAGCACGTGCGCGAGCTGGTCTACGCGCTGATCTCGACGATCGCCGAGCCCACCACGGTCGTCGTCGAGACTCGCGAGGGCGAGGTCGACATCTTCGACGTGACGCTCGCCCTCACGGCGAGGCAGTCGACGTTCTCGAAGGGTCACGGTCACCTCGTCCGGCTCCGCGTCCACATGGCCTGATCGCCTCGGTCAGATCCGATCGCTGAACGCGACCGTCCCGGCCGGTGGACGCAGGCAGTGCTCGATGTGCATCGAGCGGTCGTAACTGCCGACCCGGAGCAGGGCCACCACGTCTCCTTCGCGCAGTCGGGGGAGCGGGACGTCCTCCCCCCAGAGGTCGTTCCCCTCGTTGATGTTGCCGGCCACCGTGACGGTGTGTTCGCCCGGAGCGTCGGCGGCGCGGCACAGGACGATCGGAACCGGCTCGCCGTAGATGAAGTGTTCGGGCGCGACGTTGAACCCGGCATCCAGACCGGCGAATGTCACACCGTCGCGGACGTCGAGCGTGACGACCTCGGCGAGCAGAACCCCCGACTCTTTGGCGAGGTAGTCGCCGGGCTCGCAGGCGACCCTGACGCCCAGCGGAACCAGATGGCGGGCGAGGAGGCCGGCAAACGCCTCGACGTCGAGGGGCTGCTGCGCCGCCTCGTGGGGAACGCCGAGTCCCCCTCCCGCGTTGACCTCCTCGATCGGATGGCCGGCGTCCACGAGCCGCCGGGTCATCGACGCAGCGCGTTCGATGGCAAGCTCGAACGCGGGAAGCGCGTCCGTGAGCACTCCCCGACCGACGTGCAGATGGACCGCGTCGAACGTGAGGTCGTGGTCGCGAGCGATCGCGAGGGCGTCGTCGAGCTGTTCGAGCAGGATCCCGAACTTGGAGGGCCGGTCGCCTCCCGTGTAGAGGTCGCCCAGCTCGGGGTTCGAGGAGGCTCCGACGCGGGGGTTGACGCGGACGCCGACCGTGGTGCCCGGCGCGCTGCGGCCCCACCGGTCGAGCTGCGAGAGCAGGTCGAGGTTCACGTGGACGCCGGCGTCGAGCAGCGCGTCGACATCGGCGGCCGACAGGTTCGTCCCCGTGAAGCTGATCTCCTCCACCGACCAGCCGTGCTCGAGCGCGTGGTGAACCTCGCCGGGCGAGCACGCGTCGATCCCGACGGCGCCCAGGCCACGCACGAACGCGAGCACCTCCGGGTCCCGCTGGGCTTTCAGCGCGAGCCGGAGTCGGAACGGGACGTCGGCACGCTGGAACGCCTCGATCAGTCGCCGCGCCTGCTCCTCGATCCGACGCAGGTCGTACGCGAAGACGGGCGTCCCGTGCTCACGCGCGACCGCCTCGGCGTCGCGGCCGGCCACGAGGAGCCGGCCGTCGCGGGCCTCGAGCCCCGGTCTTGTCCACCACGGTGCGCCCATGTCGGGAGCCGATGCTAGCGTTCGGCCGATGCCGAAGCGCTGCACGTGGGTCCCGGTCGACCAGCCTCTCTACCTCGCGTACCACGACGAGGAATGGGGCGTGCCCGTCCACGACGACACACGGCTGTTCGAGATGCTGACGCTCGAGGGCGCCCAGGCGGGGCTCTCGTGGTCGACGATCCTCAACAAGCGCGAGGGGTACCGGCGCGCGTTCTCCGGGTTCGACCCCGTGAAGGTCGCGCGATTCACACCCGCCAAGGTCGAACGGCTGCTGCAGGACCCGGGGATCGTCCGGAACCGGATGAAGGTCGAATCCACCGTGAATAACGCGGCGTGCGTGCGCGAGGTGCGGCGCGAGCACGGGTCGCTCGACGCGTACCTCTGGTCGTTCGTCGGCGGCCAGCCGCTCGTGGGTCGGTTCGAGGGACTCGGCGACATCCCCGCCGAGACCGCGGAGTCCAGGGCCATGAGCAAGGGCCTGAAGGCGAAGGGGTTCCGATTCGTCGGTCCGACCGTCTGCTACGCGTTCATGCAGGCGTGTGGTTTGGTGCAGGACCACGTCACGTCCTGCTTCCGTTTCAAGGAGCTGCTCGCGGGCTAGGAGAGCGCTGAAGAAAGCGAATCTGGGGTTGGTCGGCGCGGATAGCGTCATTGATCGTCAGAGATTCGTCGAATAGCCGGACGAGGGCGGCGTTGAGTCCGAGCCCTGCCTGTCTCGTCAGGTAGCCGAGGCCAGCA
>DATEQE010000342.1:0-6279 GCA_035272825.1 Actinomycetota bacterium | reverse complement strand
GTGTTCTCGGTCATCACTGCCTGCTACACGAACCTGGCGATCGGCGTGACCTTCCAGCGAGATGCGGGGATCCTTAAGCGGACAAGGGGCACGCCGCTTCCGGGAAGCGCCTACCTGGGGGCGCGGGTGATCCACGTCATGATCCTGTCGATCCTGCTCGTCGTGATCTGCGCGGCCTTCGGGTGGGTCTTCTACGACGCGGACCTCCCGACCGGCATGGACCTGGTCCGATCGATCGTCGTCGTCCTCGTCGGGTCCGCGAGCTTCGCGGCGCTCGGGCTCGCGCTCACGCCGGCGATCCCGAACGCGGATGCCGCGCCGCCGATCGTGAACGCGACGATCCTGCCCCTGTTGTTCATCTCGGGCATCTTCTTCCCCGTCGGACCGGACGCGCCGCAGTGGATCGAAAGCCTGAGCGACATCTTCCCGGTTCGGCACCTGGTGGACGCCTTCCTGGGCTCGTTCTATGGGCCACCTCTCTTCGCGTTCTCGTGGACGGATGTAGGGATCGTCGCGGCCTGGGGGCTCGCCGGGCTGTTCCTCGCGACGCGGTACTTCTCGTGGGAGCCGCGCACGTGAAGCCCCCGATCACCGCCACGCCGTAGAACAGGCGTGTGCTAGGCTCGCGCACTTCAGTCGGCAGGGGGTTTTCCAGATGCGCAAGCCGTTCGCCTTCCTCGTGGTCGGTTCCTTGCTGTTCGCCGCCTGCGCGGAAGACAACCCGACGATCGGCGCCACCGGGGCGACGGCTACCGGCGGCACGGGCGCGACGACCCCCGCCACGGCGGCCGACTGCGCGGCCGCGAACGCCGACGCCTTCAAGAGCCCGGGAGCGCTCACGATCGGCACCGACAACCCTGCGTTCCCGCCGTGGTTCTCAGGCGGGGAAACAGATGCGCACAGCGAATGGAAGTTCGACGACCCCTACACGGGCAAGGGCTACGAGGCCGCCACCGCCTACGCGGTCGCCGAGGCGATGGGCTTCACGAAGGACCAGGTTGCATGGGTCGTTGCTCCTTTCGCCCAGACGTACAAGCCCGGGGACAAGGACTACGACTTCGCGATCGAGCAGATCTCCTACTCTCCCAAGCGCGACGAGGCGGTCGACTTCAGCGACAGCTACTACGACGTCCAGCAGGCGCTCGTGGCCGTGAAGGGATCGCCGATCGCTGGAGCGACGAGCATCAGCGACCTGGCGGGAGCCACGATCGCGGCGCCGATCGGGACGACGAGCTACGACTACATCGTGGCGAACATCCCCGACGCGACCGCGGGTTCGTACACCACGCTCTCGGATACCGTTGCCGCCCTCAACGCGGGCCAGGTCGACGCGATCGTCGTCGACGCGCCTACCGCGTTCTATCTGGCCGACCCGTTCGTCCAGGAGGTGAAGGACGGCGTCGTCGTGGGCCTGTTCCCGCCCGCGGGCGAGCAGGAATACTTCGGACTCACGTTCGTGACCGACAGCCCGCTGGTCCAGTGCGCGAACCTGGCGCTCGAGGAGATCAAGGCGGACGGGACCCTCGACGCGATCCACCAGACATGGCTCGTCGAGAAGACCAACGTCGGCCCGGTCCCCGAGTTCACGACGTAGCCACGGCCCCACATGGGGATGGGAGGCGGCGGATCCCCCGAGCTGTACCAGTACCAGGCCGGTGACCCGAGGCTGCCCGATGGGCAGCGGAAATCGCGCCTCCTCGGCCCGCTCCGCGCCGAAGGCGCCCGGGGGGTGGCGATCGCCGTCGTCAGCACGGTCGTTGTCCTCGCCCTGCTCGCGTGGGCGGTGACGTCGTCGCCGAACTGGCCGGAGGTTAAGCAGGCGTTCTTCGACCCGGAGGAGTTCAAGCGGGTCTTCCCGGATATCGCCCGCGCCTTCCTGCGCAACATCAAGTACTTCCTGATCGCGGAGGTGTTCATCCTGGCGTGGGCACTCGTGCTCGCAGTGCTGCGCAGCCTGCAGGGCCCGGTGTTCTTCCCGCTCCGGGCGCTCTCCATCGTCTACACCGACCTGTTCCGAGGGATCCCGACCGTCCTCGTCGTCTACCTGCTTGGGTTCGGGATCCCGAGCCTCGGCCTGCCGGGTGTGCCCTCGGGCGCCGCGTTCTGGGGCGTGGTGGGTCTGATCCTGTCCTACTCGGCCTACGTCGCAGAGGTCTACCGGGCCGGCATCGAGTCCGTGCATCCCAGCCAGGCGGCCGCCGCACGGTCGCTGGGGCTCTCGCGGGCGAAGACGCTCCGGTTCGTGATCATCCCGCAGGCCGTCCGGCGCGTGATCCCGCCTCTGCTGAACGACTTCATCGGCCTCCAGAAGGACACCGCGCTCGTCGCGTTCGTGGTCGCGATCCCCGAGGCGTTCAAGCAGGGCCAGATCTACCAGGCCGCGGACTTCAACTTCACCCCACTGCTGGCGGTCGCGTTGATGTTCCTGCTCATCACCGTGCCTCTCACCCGGTTCACGGACTGGCTGCTCGAACGCCAGCGCCGTCGCCGGCAGGCGGGGGTGGCCGCGTGAACGCGAACGGCTCCGCCCTGACCGTCGTCGACCTGCACAAGTCGTTCGGCAAGCTCGAGGTCCTGCGGGGGATCGACCTCGAGGTCGACGAGCACGAGGTCGTCTGCCTGATCGGCGCGTCGGGATCGGGGAAGTCGACGCTGCTCCGCTGCATGAACCTCCTCGAGCCGATCGACCGAGGGCGTATCGCGATCGAGGGGCAGGACGTGACGGTTCCCGGCGTCGACGTAAACCGGATCCGCCAACGTGTGGGCATCGTCTTCCAGGCGTTCAACCTGTTCCCACACATGACGGTCCTGCGCAACATCACCCTCGGTCCGACCGAGGCGCTCGGGACCTCGAAGACGGAGGCTCGGCGGCTCTCGCTCGAGCTCCTCGAACGGTTCGGGCTCGCCGACAAGAGCGACGATTACCCCGATCGGCTCTCCGGCGGCCAGCAGCAGCGGGTGGCGATCGTCCGGGCGCTCGCGATGAAGCCCGACATCATGCTGCTCGACGAGGTGACGAGCGCGCTCGACCCCGAGCTCGTCGCCGAGGTCCTGAACGTGATCCGGGAGCTCGCCGCCGGCGGGATGACGATGGTGATTGCGACCCACGAGATGGGGTTCGCCCGCGACATCGCCAACCGGGTCTGCTTCCTCGACGAGGGCGTGATCCTCGAGGAGGGGACGCCCGGGCAGATCTTCTCCGCGCCGCGCGAGGAGCGGACGCAGCGGTTCCTGCAGAGCATCATCGAGGCTGGCCGGATGTAGGCACGTCGTCACCTGCCCCTACACTGGTCCCGTGCCCCCGTTCAAGATCCACGCCGACCACGTCCCGACCGGCGACCAGCCCACGGCCATCGACCACCTGGTCGAGGGCATCCGGGCGGGCGAGCCCCACATCACCCTGCTCGGCGCGACCGGGACGGGCAAGACGTTCACGATCGCCAACGTGGTCGAACGCGTCCAGCGACCGACGATCGTGATGGCGCCCAACAAGTCGCTCGCGGCGCAGCTCGCGAACGAGTTCCGCGAGGCCTTCCCCGAGAACGCGGTGGAGTACTTCGTCTCCTACTACGACTACTACCAGCCCGAGGCGTACGTCCCGTCCACCGACACCTACATCGAGAAGGACTCCTCGATCAACGACGAGATCGAGCGGCTGCGGCACTCGGCGACGGCCGCCCTCCTGACCCGCCGGGACGTCCTGATCGTGGCGAGTGTCTCGTGCATCTACGGCCTGGGCTCACCCGAGGAGTACGAGGGCCAGATCCTGCGGGTCCACAAGGGCGTGGCGACCGACATGGAGTGGTCGAAACAGCGCCTCGTCGACATCCAATACCTACGGAACCAGGCGAACCTGGCCCGCGGGAAGTTCCGCGTCCAGGGCGACGTCCTCGAGATCCACCCCTCGTACGAGGAGACCGCGGTCCGGATCGAGTGGTGGGGCGACACGATCGAACGGATCACCCGGTTCGACCCGCTGACCGGAGAGATGCTTGGCGACCTGACCGAGATCACGGTCTTCCCGGCCTCCCACTACGTGGCGTCGGACGAGCGGATGAAGCACGCCGTCGTCTCGATCGAGGAGGAGTTGCACGAGCGGCTCGCGCTGCTCGAGAGCCAGAGCAAGCTCCTCGAGGCAGAACGCCTGCGGATGCGCACGACCTACGACCTCGAGATGCTGCGCGAGGTGGGGTTCTGCTCCGGCATCGAGAACTACTCGCGCCACATCGACGGTCGCGCCCCAGGGGAGGCGCCGTACACGCTGCTGGACTACTTCCCCGACGACTGGCTCTGCGTGATCGACGAGTCCCACGTCACGGTCCCCCAGATCCACGGGATGTACGAGGGCGACAAGACGCGGAAGGAGACCCTCGTCGAGTTCGGGTTCCGCCTGCCGAGCGCGCTGGACAACCGCCCCCTGCGGTTCGAGGAGTTCGTGAAGAAGGTCAACCAGACCGTCTACATGTCCGCCACGCCCGGGCCCTACGAGCTCCGCACCTCGAGCCGCATCGCCGAGCAGATCGTGCGCCCGACCGGCCTCGTCGACCCCGAGGTCCAGGTCCGGCCCACCCGCGGGCAGGTGGACGACCTGATCGAGGAGATCCGCAAGCGAGCCGAGGCCGGCCAGCGGGTACTCGTCACGACGCTGACCAAGAAGATGGCCGAGGACCTCACGGACTACCTGCTCGAGATGGGGATCCGGGTTCGGTACCTGCACTCGGAGGTCGACACGATCCAGCGCATCGAGATCATCCGGGACCTGCGCCTCGGCGAGTTCGACGTGCTGGTCGGGATCAACCTGCTGCGCGAAGGCCTCGACCTGCCCGAGGTCTCGCTGGTCGCGATCCTCGACGCCGACAAGGAGGGGTTCCTGCGTTCGGACACCTCGCTGATCCAGACGATCGGCCGGGCCGCGCGCAACGTCGACGGGACGGTGATCATGTACGCGGACCAAGCCACCGACTCGATGAAGCAGGCGATCGGCGAGACGCAGCGGCGTCGCAAGATCCAGATCGAGTTCAACCGCGAGCACGGGATCGATCCGCAGTCGATCCGCAAGAAGGTCTCGGACATCCTGCTCACGATGGCGGTCGACACGAGGGCTCCCACGCCGGAGAAACGCCGGCGCAAGCGCGAGCACCCCGAGATGCCGACCGAGGAGCTCGAGCGTCTGATCCAGCAGCTCGAAGAGGAGATGCACGAGGCCGCGAAGGACCTGCGGTTCGAATACGCGGCGCGCCTGCGCGACGAGGTCGTCGACCTCCGCAAGGAGCTCAAGGCCCTGCGCGGCGCCGGTGTCGGCGGCTGACGCAGCCTGATGTCGCTGAAGGTCAAGGTCCCCCTCGCCTGGTTGGGGCCGGGCGCGCTCGTGCATCACGCGGCGGTCGTCTGCGAGGGCGGGCGCGTCACCTACGCCGGTCCGAGCGCGGCCGCACCGCGCGCAGACGAGATCCTCGAGGTCGACGGGTTCCTGATGCCGGGAGTGGCCGACCGACATGTCCACATCCGTCTCGCGGATCCGGGCGCGGTGCTGCTCGGCGGCGTGACGGCCGTCCGAGATCTCGGGTGGGTGCCGGACGAGATCTTCGAGCTCGCGAACGCGTCCGAGCTCCCCACGTTCACCGGACCGGTGATCCGCGCCGCGGGTCCCATGCTCACCGCGCCCGGCGGGTACCCCACCGCGTCCGCGTGGGCCCCGCCCGGGACCGGGCGCGAGCTGGCGGGTCCCGAGGACGCGGCCGCCGCTGTCGCCGAGCTCGCCGATCACGGTGCGGCGGCGATCAAGGTCTCGCTGAACTCGGAGGCCGGCCCGACGCCCTCGGACGCCGAGCTCGCCGCGATCGTGCAGGCGGCGCACGAGCGCGAGCTCCCCGTGACCGCGCACGTCCAGGGGCACGGCCAGGCCGAGCGCGCTCTCGGGGCCGGGATGGACGAGTTCGCGCACGCGCCGTGGACGGAGCGGCTCTCGGATCTCTTGTTGGCAGCGGCCGCGAGGTCGATGCGGATCGTCTCGACCCTGGACATCCTCTCGTTCGGCGACGTGACGCCCGACCTGCGGACGGCGTGCGACAACCTGGTGCGGTTCCGCTCGGCGGGCGGGACGGTCGTCTACGGGACCGATCTCGGGAACGGGGCGATCCTGGCCGGGATCCACGTCCGCGAGGCGCTGCTGCTGCATGAGGCGGTCCGGATGTCGCCGGAGGAGGTGCTCGTCGCGATGACGGCGGGGCCGCTCGCGGTCGACGGGCCCGCCGACCTGCTCGTCCTCGGTTCGGATCC
>DATEQE010000341.1:0-2656 GCA_035272825.1 Actinomycetota bacterium | reverse complement strand
CCCGAGAAGCTCACGCGCGCCAGCCGCGCGGGGACGCCTGCGATATGGCCGTCGCGGAACGTCATGAACGGGAAGGACTCGCGCGAGAGGTCGACGTCGGTCCGCGTCGCCGAGACGACCTCGCGCGTACGGGGGCCGTTGATCGCCACCACGGCCCACTGCTCGGTCACGCTGGTGCAGTACACGCGCAGGTCCGGCCACTCGGTCTGCAGCCACTCCTCGAACCGGTCGAGCACCGTCGCGGCGCCGCCCGTCGTGGTCGTCACGAGGTACCGGTCGTCCGCGAGGCGCATCGCGACCCCGTCGTCGAGCACCATCCCGTCCAGACCGAGCATCAGGCCGTACCGGATCGAGCCGACCGCAAGGTTCGACATCCGGTTCGTGTACATGCGGTCCAGGAACGCCGGCGCGTCGGCCCCCACCACCTCGATCTTGCCGAGCGTCGATGCGTCCATCGCGCCGACCGCGTTCCGGACCGCCAGGCATTCGCGTTCGACCGCGCGCTCCATCGGTTCGCCGTCGCGCGGGAAGAACCACGGGCGCTTCCACTGCCCGACGTTCTCGAACGCGGCCCAACGCTCGACGTGCCACGGATGCATCGGGGTGGTCCTGATGGGGTCGAACAGGGCGCCTCGGAACGGGCCGGCCAGGGTCGCGAACGGGACGGGCACCGCAGGCGGCCGCGCGTTCGACGGTCCCTGCCATCCGGGCGACTCGCCGAGGAGCACATTCACGACCTCGGCGGTGATGACCCCGCTCGTGCGGCCTTGGTCGATCGCGGTGCCGATATACGTGGCGCGCTTCACGTGCTCAACGGAGCGCAGCCCCGCGTCGACCGTGTCGGCGATGTCCGCGATCGTCTGGTCGCGCTGGAAGTCGACGAAGTGCCGCGAGTAGTCCTCGCTCGGGACGAACCAGTGCGGCGCGTCGTTCGGCACCTCGCCGGCCGCTGAGCCGACGACCGACAGCCAGGGTGGCCCCTCGGTCGGGACGAACGCGTGGACTTCATCGTCGAACCGGAGGCCGCCGCCGATCGCGCGCCACAGCGCGAGGTTCGGGTCCCAGCCGCCCGACACGAGGAGCGAATCGCACTCGATCGTCCGTCGATCACCGTCAGGTCCCTCGAGATGGACCGCCTCGAGCCATCGGTCGCCCTCGGTCCCGGAGACGACCCAGCCGCGCAGCACCTCGGCGTCCCTTGCGTGGCCGACGTCGGGTTCGGTCCCACTCACGTCCGCGATCGCGGGCACCTCGCCTCCGTCCGCGACGAGGTTGGAGGCCGTGCCGTATGCGCTCCCCCGCGCGGTGAACACGACCGTGCGCGAGCCAACGAGCACCCCGTGCTCGAGGTACAGCGACGCGGCGTAGCTCAGCATCACGCCCGGCCGGTCGTTGTCGGCGAACGCGATGGAACGCTCGAACGCGCCGGTTGCGAGGATCACGCGCCTCGCGCGGACATGCCAGATCCGGTCGAGTTCGTCCGCTTGTTCGAGCACGGTGACATACCCGTCGTCGTACAGGCCGAGCGCTGTCGCGCGCGTGAGGTACGTGACGCCCTCGGCCCGGAAGTCCCCGCCGGCGCCCCGCTCGATCGTCCGATGCTGCTCGACGAGCATCACGCGTTCCCCGCGCGCCGCGGCGTCGCGAGCGGGGTGGAAGCCGTCGTGGCCGCTCCCGACGACGAGCAGCTCGACGTGCGCGTTCCGGTGCTCGACGGGACGGCCGGGCGGCGCTTCGCTGCGGAGGCGTCCGACGCCCGGACGGCTCCCGACCACCATGCCGTCGACGACGTCCACCATGGTCGCGGCGACGATCGGGTCGAACCACGGCTCCGAGATCTCGACGAACGCGTTCGGCTCCTCGGCGCCCGCCGAGAAGACGCCGCGCGGGCGCCCGAGGACCGGGCTGCGGAACGGCGCCTCGATCCCCTTCGCGAGGATCGCGCTCGCGATCGTGTCGCCCACGAACGCCGCGACCTCTTCGCCGTCGAACGTGAACGAGATCGGCTTGGCGCGGTCGATCCACGTACCGCCGGACGCCAGCCGACCTGCCGTCACGTGTGGAGCCTCAGCGCTCGGGCGCGTCCTCCACGTGCCGGAAGCCGGAGCACACGACGCTCATCCGGGTGATGCGACCGTCGGCGGCGTCGAGGAAGCTCTGCTGCTCGACGACGTGCATCCCGTCGTCGTTCTCGACCCGCATCCGATACGAGAGGTGGTGCCGGTCCGCGAACGGCTCGACCCGGACCTCCACCACCTCGCGGACGTGATCCGTCGGCTCGAACCAGTTGCCCAGCACGACCTCGGCGACCTCCTCGGGCGTCGTCGCGCGCCACTCGTAGTTGGGGGTGAGCCCCCTGAAGTCGATCTGCGGGTCGAACACCGACATCAAGCCGTCGCGGTCCTTCGTCGTGATCGCGTCCACGAAGGCTCGCGCGAGCCGGTCCGCGCCGCCGTCCATGGGTTCCGACCCTAACCCACCGAACCTCAGTGGGGAAGCCGCGGCTCATCGGTCGCCGCCGGCGGGGTCGGGGGAGGCCTCCACGAAGCCGTGGGTCGCCGTGTGGCGCATCGCGTCGAACCACCGCCGGCAGCCGTGCACGTGGTACCAGCGTTCGGCGAACGGGCCCTTGGGGTTGTCGCGCATGAACAGGAAG
>DATEQE010000340.1:0-15449 GCA_035272825.1 Actinomycetota bacterium | reverse complement strand
GAACGCGATCGCGTTCCGGCCCAGGATCGCGCCCGAGGGCGCGACCCGGAACACGAGCTTGCCGGCGCCGCGGCCGGTCATCTCACCCACCGCGCCCGTCTCCCAGAACAGCATGTCCCGGCGCGCGGACGCCTCGGCGGCCGGCTCCGAGATCGTGCTCCCGTAGCTCCCGAACACCAGGCGGACCCCGTCGTCGTGGAGCCGGGCGATCGCGCCGGGCGCGGCGTCCGCGCTCGGAGTGTCGACGGGGACGAGCTCGACCGGGCGGCCGCCCACCCCGCCGTCGGCGTTCACGAGCTGGACGGCGAGCCGCACACCGTCGAACTCGTCGACGCCCCCGGGGCCCTGGGCGCCCGAGAGCGGGTACACCGCGCCGATCCTGATCGGCTCGGGCGAGGAGGACGTGCACGAGACGCCGGCGAACATCGCGAGCGCGAGCACGAGCGCCGCCGCCCGCCTCATCGGAGCACCACCAGCGCGTTGGCGACCGCATGCGTCGCGGCGGGGACCGTCCAGGTCCCCGAGGCCCTCCGCTGCCACCCGAACAGCAGCCCGGCCCCCAGGTCGACGGGCAGCGCCGAGAGCCCGTACGCCGGCACGTGCACGAGCCCGAAGAGCACGGCGCAGCCCACGACGGCGGCGGCGGCCCCGAACGGTTCGAGCTGGGCATACGCGAGCCGGCGGAACAGCGCCTCCTCGGCCACCGCCGCCAGGAGCGAGAGCGGGAGGGCGGCCGCGCTCCATGGGAGCGGGACCGGCGAGCCCGAGACGCTCGCCGCCACGACGACCGCACCGCACCCCAACAGGAGGGCGAGACCCGGCGCCAGGTGTGGGCGCTTGCGTTCGAGCGGGACGGCGATCGAGGCCAGCCCGATCGTCAGGTACGAGGCGGCGAACAACGCGGTGCGCGTTCCCGTGGCGGCCTGCGCGAAGGGCCGCGCGACCAGCACCGCGACCCCGACGACCACCACGAGCGTCGCCGCCCACGTCTCCCGGGCCTCGCCGCCGGTGATCACGCGTTCGATGCGCGCGCTCAGGGCTCCACCTCGAACGCGACGACCGACACCACGCGGGGGTCGAACGGCGCGTGATCGCTCGCGACGAACTCGACCGTGATCCGATGCTCCCCGGGTGGGACGTCGGGGATCGTCTGTTCGAGGCCTTGGGTCATCGAGATCAGCGTGTCGTCCAAGATCACGTGCAGGTGTCCCTCGTCCGGAACGATGTGGGTGGTGGTCGCCGGGACGAGCTTGGCGCCCTGGAGCTTCACGCTGAGATCGACGCTGGAGCCGTGGACGACCTCGCCGACCGTCGGCGCGACGATCGCGAGCTTCGCGGTGCTGCTCGGGCGGTCGGAGGAGGGCGCCGTCGCGCCGGTCGCGCCGCTCCCTCCGTCGTCCGAGCCCCCGCAGGCGGACAGGACGAACGCCGTCGCGACGATCAGGGCGAGCTTCGGCATCCTCGGCACGGTCGAATCCTCTCATCCCTCGAACGATTGTCGGAACGACGCGGCGAGGACCTGCCCGGTCGCGGCATGGGCCGCGACGTCGAACGACCACGTCCCCGCGGTGAGGTCGATGTTCGCCGCGAAGTGCCCCGGGCCGAACCGCAGCAACTTCGGCTCGAAGGACGCGCCCTCGGGGGGCGTGATCGAGAGCGTCGCCGCGTGCAGCGGCAGCTCCTTCCCGTCCGCGTCGAACGCGGTCACGTGGACCTGGTTGGTTCGGCCCGGCTCGCCCGGGTCGACGTAGGCCTGGATCTGGAGCCCGCCCTCGAGCGTGATCGTGTACAGGGTCGGTTGGCCCGGGACCTTCGAGACGTCGACGTGCTGACCCGGCGTCGTCGGCGTCACCTGGAGCGGGACCTCGACGGAGCTCCCGCTCCCCTCGACGAGCACGGTCACGGTCCAGGTGCCGGGCTGCGCGAGCGCCGTCCCCTGTCCCCGCCACGACCCGTCCCTGCGCTCGAGCCGCAACGTCGAGCGCACGTCGGGCTGATCGGGCAGGTCGAAGGTGAGCGAGACCCTCCGCGCGTCCACGGGCTCGCCGCTGTCGTAGTCCGTGACATCGGCCACGAACGTGTTGGGACCTACGGTTCCGGGCGAGATCTCGAGCCGGACCCTCGTCGTCGTCGCGAAGTCCGCCCCCGTCACGACGAGCGGCCGAGCTCTCGGACCGGCCGGCTCCTCGTTCGGCTTGGGCGGAAGGCCCGTGAGGACGCCGGTCGCCAGGAGGACGGCCGCCGCGAGCGCCAGCTCGCCGCCCACCGTCCGGAGCATCGGCTGCGATCCCACGGATCCGTAGCGGGGGACGTTGCGGTAGCGGTTCAGCGCACCGAGACCGATGAGCGGGATCACGATCGCGACCTTCAGGGCGAGCGTCGTGCTGTAGTCGTCCCGGAACGGGTGGAGCCACCATGCCAAGCCGAGCTCGTTCCAGGATCGGAGCAGGCCCGACACGACGACGACGGCGAGCGCGACCCCCGCCAGCGTGGAGAACCGGCGGACCTGCGCCGGCTCGAGCCTTCGAAGCAAACCGAGGGAGAGCCACGCGAGGCCGCCGATCCACGCACCGACGCCCATGAAGTGGAGCCACTGCGCGAGGACCATCCACACCGAGCCGGCGTGACCACCTGTGGCGCGCGCGAGCATCGCGCCGGCGGCCGTGACGGCGAGGGCCGCCAAGGTCGCCCGTCCGGGCCGAAGGACCGCGGCCAGCACGGCGATGCCCGTCACGCCGACGGCGACGGCCAGCAGGACGAACTTCCCCCCCGCTTCCGACGAGAGCAGCGTCCCGAGCGGCACGCCCACGGCCGCACGCTCGGCGAGCGTCATCAGCACCACGCCGGTCGCCGCGGACACCCAGCCGATCCCCAGCAGCCACGACCGGATGCTGGACGTTCCGAACGCGACGAGACCCGTCACGCCGGCGCCGAACAGGACCACGAGACCGAGGTACAGGAGCCAATGGCCGGCGACGGCCGCCGCGCTCGGGGGCTCGGTCTCGTCGACCCCACCGGTGAGGGGTCTGACCGCCTCCGGCGAGACGCCGACGCCGAACGAGAACGCGTTCGACGTGACGTGGCCGTCGGTGGCGGAGACCGTTCGCCACGTCACGGTATACACGCCGTCGGGCACCGGATCGAGCCGGACGCGTACCTCGCGGTCGGAGCCCGGAGCAAGCTCGGGCGGCCCCGTGGGCACGGGCGCGCCGGTGTCATCCAGGACGCCGATCGTGGTGAGCGAGAGGTCGGGTGGCTCGGTGAACGTCAGCGAGATCCGATCGGGCGCCGTCTCGAGCAGCTCGCCGTTCGAGGGATCGCTGGACTCGAGCGATGCATGTGCGAAGGCGGTCGTCGCGGCAAGGCTCAGCCAGATGCCGGCGACGAGCATCGCGGCGAGGGCGGGCGGGATCCGTTTCACGGTCCCTCCGTCACGAACTGTTCCATCGCGGTGACCCGCGGGTTGAACGGCCCGTGATCGGCCGCCACGAACTCGGCCTGCAGGGCGTGGGGTCCGGGCTCGAGCCCACCCAGGGGGACGCGCTGCTCCGTGCCGTACGTCATCGAGACGATCGCGCCGTCGACGAACAGGTGGATGTGGCCGGTGTCCGGCGAGAGCGTGGTGGACGAGCTCTGGACGATCCGACCGCCGTCGAGCCGCAACCGCACGTCCAGCGTGGTGCCGGTGACGACCTGGTTCGGCTTGGGCTCCACGAACGAGAGCGTGGCCGTGGACGCGGGGCGGATCGCCGCCGGCGGCGGCCAAAGGACGGAGGGCACCGCGATCGATGCCACGAACGCCACCGGCGCCAGGCCGACCAGGGCCCACCCGCCCCAGCGGGGCAGGCTCGGGAACCCACGACCGCGCAGCCGGCTGAGGCCGATCCAGCCGGTCACGAGGCCGAGCCCGAGCAGACCCGTGGAGACGGACTCGGGAACGCCACCCGCGTGCGCCAGCACGCCGGTCAGGCCTTCCTCCTCCTGGAAGCCACGAGCGCCCCGATCGCGACGATCAACCCGATCGCGCCGACGATGAGCCCGATCAACCCCAACGTCTTGGCACTCGATGCGTCGTCCGCCGCCGCGTTCGCGGCGGCCTGCACGTCCTCGACCAAGCCCGTCAGCCTGGGCACCTCTCGTTCGATGCGGGCTGCGAGCTCCCCGGTCGAGGGTTCTTGCTCTGGGAACTGGAGCGGCTGCGGGCTCTCGACCTCCTCGAACCCGCCTGGCCCCGGTGTGAAGGTCTCGTCGAAGTCCTCGCCGTCGATCGTCCCGAAGTAGTGGAACGTGTACTGGCCCGGCCGCGTCGGGATGAACCAGGCGCGATAGTCACCCGGCGTTCCGAACTCGCCCGGCTCGAAGAACGGCTCGATCGGGAACTGCTGGGTCTGATCGCCAAACGTGACCTCGAACGTCAGCGTGTCTCCCAGGTCGATCACGGGTTCGCCGTCGTGGACCAGGAGGATGAGCGCGCTGTTCAACTGGCCTGCGAGGACCGGCTCGGCCCCCCAACCCACTTCGATCTCGAGGTCGCCGACCTTCCGCCCCTCATGCGCGAGCGCGGGCGCCGCTCCGAGGAGCAGGAGTGTCAACGTGAGCGCCCCGGCGAACATCGCACGCATCGATCGTTTCCACATGACGAACCTCCAGACGTGTCCGGGCGCGGCCCGACGGGCACGCGGGGAACAGCGAGCGGGGAGGTTCAGGAGGAGGGCGGGGCTCGGACGTTGCCGACCGAGCCGGACGTGCTGCTGCCGGGACCCCACGATGCGCTCGCCAACGCCAGGACGGCTCCGGCCCGCGGAAGCTGGAGGCGGGGGAGGGCCGTCTCGGCGAGCTTGCTCGAGGTTCGCGCGAGCCACCGGAGGAACGCCGCGCCGGCGAGGGCGACCACGATCTGCACCGCCATGCCGATCACCAGGATGTGGTCGCTCGCCAGGTGTCGGAGCGGCGCGCCCGCCACGATCCGCTCGACGACCTCCAGTCCCCCGAACGCCAGGACCTGCACGAGGCCGAGCCGGCCGGCCAGTCGCGAGAAGCGCTCGGAGCCAGCCCGCGGCCCGGGTGCGAGCGCTCGGATCACCACGGCCGCCATCCCGGCGAGCGCCAGGACGAGTGCCGCCTCCGCCATCGTGGGTAGGTACTCGTGGCCCGTCCGCTGAAGGACGAACGCACGATGGTGTGGATCCGGGACGGCGATCAGGTAGGCGAGCACGTGACCGAGGACCAGGCCGGCCATGGCGAGCCCGAACGTCGGGAGTCCACGGAGCCTGGGTTCCTCACGCACGCGGCGTCTCTTCTCCTGCAGGAGGTTGCCTGATTGTACGCTTGCCCCCTGACGAGGGCAGCGGGGTGCGATGCGCGCGGAGGACGTTCGGACGGTCGGGGTCATCGGGTGCGGCCTCATGGGTTCGGGGATCTCCGAGGTCGTGGCTCGGGCGGGGCAGACCGCGGTCGTGCTCGAGACGAGCGACGAGCTGGTCGAGCGCGGCCGTCAACGGATCGAGACCTCGACGCTCCGCGCTGTCGAACGCGGGATACTCGACGCGCAGGAGCGCACGGCGGTGCTCGAACGCATCTCCTTGACGACGGACGTGCAGGACCTGGCCGACGTCGACCTCGTGATCGAGGCCGCGACCGAGGATCACGACACGAAGGTCGGGATGTTCCGTCGCCTCGACGAGGTCACCAAGCCGGAGGTGATCCTCGCGAGCAACACGTCGTCGATCCCGATCGCGGACCTCGGCGCCGCGACGTCGCGTCCCGACAAGGTGCTCGGGATGCACTTCTTCAACCCGGTCCCCGTGATGGGGCTCATCGAGCTCGTCAGAGCCATCTCGAGCTCGGACGACACGATGGCGTTCGGACGTGCCTACGGCGTCGTGCTCGGCAAGACCACCGTCGAGTCGCGCGACCGCGCCGGCTTCATCGTGAACGCGCTGCTGATCCCGTACCTGAACGGCGCGATCAGGATGCTCGAGGACGGGTTCGCGACGCGCGAGGACATCGACACGGCGATCCACCTCGGCCTGAACCACCCGATGGGCCCGCTCCGGCTGATCGACCTGATCGGGCTCGACACCCATCTGTTCATCGCGAACGTGCTGTTCGAGGAGTTCAAGGAGCCGACGTTCGCGCCGCCGCCGCTGCTACGCCGGATGGTCACGGCCGGGCGTCTCGGCCGGAAGGTCGGCCGAGGCTTCTACGACTACGGAAGCTGAGCCGCCCCCCTACACTCGCGCCATGTCGGCCTGTCCCTCGTGCAGGAGCGAGAACGCGGAGGACGCTCGCTTCTGCTCGACGTGTGGCGCCCGTCTCGTCGCGGTTGCCGCACCCGTCCCACAGGTGCGCAAGATCGTCACGATCGTCTTCTGCGACGTCGTGGGATCGACCTCGCTCGCCGAAGGAATGGATGCCGAGACCTGGGGTCAGGTCATGGTCCGCTACTTCGAGGCGATGCGCGCGGCACTGGAACGCCACGGGGGCACGATCGAGAAGTTCATCGGAGACGCCGTGATGGCCGTGTTCGGCGTACCGCTCGCGCGCGAAGACGACGCTCTTCGAGCGGTACGGGCCGCCCAGGACATGCGAGTCGCTCTCGATGAACTGAACGAGGAGCTCGATGCCGAGTTCGCGGTCCGCATCCGGGCCCGTACCGGGATCCACACGGGCGAGATCGTCGCTGCGGCCCCGGCGGCCGAGCAGGCCCTTCCCCTCGGTGATGCCGCCAACACCGCAGCTCGCTTCGAGCAGGCCGCGGGATCGGGCGAGATCCTCCTCGGGGACCCCACGTACCGGCTCGTTCGCCACGCGGTTCGCGTGGAGCCGCTCCAGCCTCTTGAGCTGAAGGGCAAGGCCGATCCGGTGGCCGCATGGCGGCTCGTGGAGGTCGTCCCCGACGCGCCCGGGCTCGTTCGTCACCCGGATGTCCCGATCGTGGGTCGGGAGGCAGAGATCCAGGAACTTCGGAACGCCTTCGACCTCGTTGCGACGGAGCGGCGTTGTCAGATGGTGACGGTGATAGGCGAGGCTGGGGTTGGCAAGAGCCGCCTGATCCGGCGCTTCCGCGAAGAAGAACTCTCCGGGCAAGGAAGGGTCCTTCAAGGTCGATGTCGTCCATACGGTGAGACCGTCACGTTCGGGCCCCTCGCCGAGGCCCTCCTGCGAGCGGCCGGGATCGAGGACAACGATCCGACGGACGTCGGACGGCAGAAGCTCGACAGGTTGGTGTCGGGGGATCCGGATGAGGAGCGGATCGGGAACCTCGTTGCAGCGGCCGTCGGGCTCGCGCCGGGTGGCGCTTCAGCTGAGGAGGTCTCCTGGGCATTCCGCCGTCTCCTGTCATGGATGGCCGCGGGATCTCCCCTAGTCGTGGTCCTGGATGACCTGCAGTGGGCCGCTCCCGTCTTGCTCGATCTCGTGGAGCAGGTGGCGGAGGAGGTGACCGATGCTCAACTCCTCCTGCTCGGCATGGCGCGGCCCGATCTGCTGGGGGAGCGTCCGAGCTGGCCCGGGAGGCTGGTGCGACTCGGCGGGCTCACCCCTGAAGAGTGTTTGGCGCTCATCGGGCACGCCCTCGGAGATCTTCCGCTAGCGTCCGAGGTTGCCCGCAGCATCGCCGAGCCGGCCGGAGGCAATCCCCTCTTCCTCGAGGAGCTGGTCGCGATGCTGATCGAGGATGGGTCGCTCGAGCGCACAGATGACAGTTGGACGTCGACGCGTGATCTCGGTGACATCGACGTGCCTCCCACGATCGACGCGCTCCTGGCCGCCAGGCTCGAGCAGTTGCCGCGAGACGAAGGCATGGCGCTCGAGACGGCATCGGTGATCGGGCAGGTGTTCTCTTCGAATGCGGTCGCGGCGATGGCCGACGCGGCGGCGCGGTCTCGACTTCCGGTCGCCTTGGATGCGCTCGTCGCCCGTGACATCGTGCAGACCGCCTCCGAGTTGTTCGCTGGCGATCCCGCCCTGCGGTTCCGACACCTGCTGATCCGCGATGCAGCTTATCGCCGGCTCCCCAAGGCGAGCCGGTCCGACCTGCACGAGAGGTTCGCGGCCTGGCTCGAGGGCGAGATCGGCGAACGGATCGTGGGATCCGAGGAGATCATCGGCTACCACCTCGAACAGGCCTATCTCCTGCGGACGGAGCTTCGGCCAGGGAGCGAGGAGGACCGGGCGCTGGCATCCCGCGCAGCCCGACGACTCGCCTCCGCCGGGCGCCGCGCGATGGACCTGGGTGACGGCTTGGCGGCGTCCGGGTTGCTCGGCCGAGCCGTCGCTCTCGCCGGACTCGAGGAGACGACGGGGATCGGGTTCCAGTTGGAGTTGGCCATGGCGCTCGGGAGCTCGGGAGACCTCGCGGGAGCCGAGATGGCGCTCGATGCTGCCAAGGTGAGCGCCCAGGCGAAGGATCTCGTCGGGCTCGACGCGCGGATCGCGTTGGAGGACCTGCGCTTGCGGATGTCCATGCGTCCCTCCGGCGTGCCGGCGGAGATCACCCGGCGGGTACCTGGCTTGATCGCGATCCTCGAGCGAGAGGGTGACGACGCCGGGCTGGCGGCGGCATGGAACCTAGTAGCGGACGCCGAGATCACCGCGGTCACCATGGGCTCGGCGAACGCTACCTTGGAGCGGGCCCTGGGATACGCAGAACGAGCGCACGATGTCAGGCAGGCCTCGGACATCCGCAAATGGCTGATAGGAGCCGCGACGTGGGGACGGACACCTGTGCGAGACGCTCTGAAGCGCATCGGCGAGCTCGACGCCTCGTCGGGCGGGAACCCGTTGGTGCACGCGACCGCGATGTCGTTCGAAGGGTTGCTGTTCGCGATGCTCGGTCGCTTCGACGAGGGACGAAGTTCATGGCTCCAAGGGACCGAACTGCTGGAGGAACTCCATCAGACCGTTTGGGCAGCCGCGGGTGCGAACCAGGGCGGTCAGATCGAGTTGCTTGCCGGCGATCTCCGAGCCGCCGAGCGGATCCTGCACTCGGGATTCATGACGCTGGAGGCGATGGGCGAGCAGGCCTACCTATCGACCGTCGCTGGCCTGCTGGCTAAGGCGGTATTCGGCCAGGGGCGGATCGACGAGGCCGAGGGAATCTCACGGATAGGTGAACTCGCCTGCGACGAGGCGGACGTACAGGCTCAGGCGCTGTGGAGACAGACCCGTGCTCGTATCCTCGCGGTACGCGGCGATCTGCAGACGGCCGAGAGCCTGGCCATGGAGGCCGTCCGGTTGAACGAGAGCGTCGATGACCCGATCGCACACGGTGAGGCGCTCCTGGATCTCGCGGAGATCCAGCGGATCGCTGGACGTTGGCGGGAGGCTGTCACTGCTATGAGGTCGGCCGTCGGATTGTTCCACCGGAAGGGCGCCGTCGTGCTCGAGGACCGTGCTCGATCGGCCCTCGCCGCGCTCACGGGTTGAGAACAAGTCTCCACGTCCGTCGAGTGGCCTGCCCACGAGCGGCATGGACCGCGCGATGTCACTTGGCCTCGAGGACCCGCTCGTAGACCTCGAGCGTCATCCTCGCGGTCTCGTCCCATGAGAAGCGTTCGGCCTGCAGCCGCCCGGCGGCGGCCAGGCGTTCGGCGAGGGCGACGTCGCCGACCAGCGAAGCGATCGCGGCGGCGATCTCCCGCACCGAACGCGGGTTCACGCCCAGCGCCGCGTCGCCGGTGACCTCGGGGAGCGCGGACGTGGCCGAGGCCACTACGGGGATGCCGCGGCTCATCGCCTCGAGCACCGGCAGGCCGAATCCCTCGTACATGGACGGGTAGACGAACGCATCGGCGGCCCGGTAGATCGCATCGAGCTCGGCGGGCGCGAGCGCGCCGGTCATCACGATCTCGCCCGGCCCCTCGAGCGCCAGCTCCCGCATCAGGCTCTCGTGGTGCCAGCCGAGCGGACCGGCGAGCACCAGCGCGTGCTGCACACCGGTGGCGGCCACGCGCCGGTACGCTCGGACAAGCCGAACCAGGTTCTTCCTCGGCTCGATCGTGCCGACGAACAAGACGTAGGGGGTTCGAACCTTCAGGCGCGCGAGCGCCTCGCCCACGTCGACCTCGCTCGGTGGCAGCGCGGCGGCCTCGGGGACCACGTGCAGCTTGCGCGGGTCGATGTTCGTCCGCGACAGGACGTCCTCGGCGGTCGCGCGCGACGGCGTCACGATCGCGTCCGCGCGCCGGACGGCCGCGCGCAGGCCGAGCCGATACATGGTCCGCCACGCCCTCGGGAACAGGTTCGGGTAGCGGTCGAACGCCAGGTCGTGCACCGTGACGACCAGCCGTTGGCCCTGGGCGGTGGGCGGGACGGCCGACGCGCTCATCGCGTGCACAAGGTCGGCCGAGCGGATCGTCACCGGGAGGGCGGGTCTCGCCGTGAGGTTCCATCGCGGGTACAGGCTCCGGATCGAGCCCGGCAGCTCCTCCTCGGCGAAGCCGTCCATCCACGGTTCCGACGGCCGAGGGGACGGGAACCGCGCGTGGAAGAGCGTCAGCTCCAGCGACGGATCTTGCCCTGCGAGCGCGGGTACCAGGTTCCGGATGTAGGTCCCGACGCCGCCCGGCACGGTGAAGAACAGCTGGTCGACGTGTGCGGCGACCCTCATCGCGAGGCCTCGATGCACGAGCAACCGTTCGGCCCGACCGTCGCCGCGTGCTCGGTCCCCGGCTCGATGTCGAGGCGGTCACCCGGCCCGAGCTCGACGTCACCACCCTCGAGGTGGAACGTGATCGAGCCGCGGAGGCAGAACAGCACCTTGTGGAAGCCGTGGGCGTGTGGGCCGTACGCGTCCCCGGGTCCGTTGCCCCACGATCTCGGCGCCGAGCACCCCTCGTCGCTGAACGCCTCGAGCGCGGCGCCGCGTCCGCCGACCGCGGACGCGGTCTTCGACGCGGTCATCTACCCCGCGTCGCCGCGTCCCGCCTGCGGCGGGATGCCCCGGCGGGCGAACGGCACGTCGCCGAAGCGCCGCCAGGGGGCATCCGCGTGGTGCCGGGCCTGCAACGCGCCGAACCCCGTCGCGTCGATCCGGCCGGCGAGGACCCACGGGTGGGGATGTGGGCTCTCTTGTGCGAAGTAGCGCTCGAGCGCTCGGATGATCGCGCGCTCCTCGTCGGGCGAGAGGTCGTGGGGCAGCTCGAACCGGCGGTCGTCGCTCACGGCGGGCTCACCGTCCGCTCGGCCTTCCGCTCACAGGGGGATGTTCCCGTGCTTGCGCGCCGGGACGGTCTCGCGCTTGGTCGAGAGCATCCGGAGCGCCTTGATCAGGCGAGGCCTCGTCTCGGCGGGTTCGATCACGTCGTCGATGAACCCGCGTTCGGCCGCGATGTACGGCGTCGCGAACTTGTCCTGGTACTGCTGGATCAGCTCGGCGCGCGCCGTGACCGGGTCCTCGGCCTTCTCGATCTGCTTGCGGAAGACGACGTTCACCGCTCCCTCCGGTCCCATCACCGCGATCTCGGCGGTGGGCCACGCGAACGACACGTCGGCGCGCAGGTGCTTCGAGTTCATCACGAGGTATGCGCCCCCGTAGGCCTTTCGCGTGATGACGGTGAGCCGCGGCACCGTCGCCTCCGTGAACGCGTACAGCAGCTTGGCGCCGTGACGGATGATCCCCTGGTACTCCTGGTCGGTGCCCGGCAGGAACCCCGGCACGTCGACGAACGTAACGATCGGGATGTTGAACGCGTCGCACGTCCGAACGAACCGCGCGGCCTTCTCGGACGCGTCGATGTTGAGCGTCCCGGCGAGCACCTTCGGCTGGTTCGCCACAACGCCGACCGCGCGGCCGTCCAGCCGCGCGAACCCTGTCACGACGTTCATCGCCCAGAACGGGAAGACCTCGAAGAAGTCACCGTCGTCCACGATGCGGCGGATCACCTCGTGCATGTCGTACGGCTCCCGCGCCGAATCGGGGATCACGTGGGTCAGGCCCTCGTCGTGGCGATCGGGGTCGTCGACCGGCGCGAACGCCGGCGCGTCCTCCAGGTTGTTGGATGGCAGGTACGACAGGAGGTGGCGCACCATCGCGAGGCACTCCTCCTCGTCCTGGCTCACGAACGACGCGACCCCGGAGCGGCTCGCGTGCGTCATCGCGCCGCCGAGCTCCTCGAACGTGACCTCCTCCCCGGTCACGGCCTTGATCACGTCGGGACCGGTGATGAACATGTGCGAGGTCTCGCGGACCATGAACGTGAAGTCGGTGATGGCGGGGGAGTAGACGGCGCCGCCGGCGCACGGCCCCATGATCACGCTGATCTGCGGGATCACGCCCGAGGCGCGCACGTTGCGCTCGAACACGTAGCCGTAACCGGCGAGGCTCGCGGCGCCCTCCTGGATCCGAGCCCCGCCCGAGTCGTTGATCTGGATGAACGGAGCGCCGGTCGACATCGCCAGGTCCTGGACCTTGCAGATCTTCTGCGCATGGATCTCACCGAGCGATCCACCGAACACCGTGAAGTCCTGTGAGGCGACGAAGACCCTGCGGCCATCCACGGTGCCGTAGCCGGTGATGACGCCGTCGCCGGCGGGGCGGTTGCGTTCGATCCCGAAGTCATGCGAACGATGGACGGCGAAGGGGTCGGTCTCCTGGAAGGAATCCCGGTCAACCATCAGCTCGACGCGCTCGCGGGCTGTCAGCTTGCCCTTCTCGTGCTGCTTTCGGACGGCGTCCTTCCGGGAGCCGTCGAGCAGCGCGACCCGGCGCTTGCGGAGCTCTTCGATGCGGTCCTCGACCGTGCGCACCGAAGGGTGGGGAAGATCCTCGGTCTTGGCCATGATCCTCCGGAGTCTACCGGAGCGACTCTCGGGCCCGGCCCGCGCCGAGGCGGGGTCTCGGTGAGGCTCGGTGAGACGTCGACGCGTCCGCCGGCCCGCCAGGAGCGGCCGTGATCGCGGTCGATGAACCCCTCGTCGACGAGGTAGCGGCGGAGCGCGGCGTGGTCGGTGGAGAAGCGTCCGACGATCGCGTTCACGGTCGCCTCGTCGTAGTCGACGCCGGGCTCAAACTCGAGCGCGATCCGTTCGAGCACGATGCGTCGCTTCGACTACTTCGCGGGCACCTCGGTCAGGCGGCCGTCGCGGAAGAACGCTCGGAGCACGGCCTCCTCGTCCTCGCTCGCCGCACCGAGCGCGAGTCCCGCGTCCCGCGGCGGCCCGACCTGTTCGGCGGCCCAGCGAAGGGTCTCGGCATCGAGCCGGTAGGTCCGCCGGTCGTCCTTCAGCCGGACGATGCCCGCGGCGACGAGCCGGGTCAGGTGCTAGCGCAGCCGTGGCAGGGGGAGGTCCAGGGCGTCCGCGAGCTCGGCCGACGCTGCGTCCGAACGGGCGAGCTGCCCCGCGATCGCGAGCCGCTCGGGGTCGGCGAGGGCTCGCAGGATGTCGTTGGGCGTCTCGGCCATGTCGGTGGCTCCTCCTACCATCCGCCGCATGCAGGCGACCGCCGAGCTCACTCCCGCCCAGCGCCGAACGCTCGATGGCCTGATCGGGACGGACGAACGGCCCGTGTTCGCGGTCGACGGGGTGCTTCGGGTGCGCGACCGGATCGAGGAGGCGGCCCGCGCGTTCGAGCCGCCGGAGCCGCTGTGGCTCGGCAAGTCGAACCTGAGCGACCTCCACCGTTGCCCGGGACTGTTCGACGCGGTCCGCGCGGGCGAGCGCGCCCCGTTCGCGTTCTCGGCCCGGACGGCGGCGGGCCGGCTCGCGCACAAGGCGATCGAGCTCGAGGTGGCGGGTCGCGAGGAGCGCGACCCGCACGATCTCGTCGAGTGGGCGGCCGAGCGGCTGACCGAGGACGGGGCCTTCTCGGCGTACTGGGGCGGGCTCGACGCGCTGCGCCGGGACGAGAACCTGATGGACGCGGCGAAGACGCTCGAGCTGTTCCGCTCGACGATGCCGCCGCTCAGGCAGATGCGGCGCGAGCTCGCGCCCTCCACCGAGTGGCACGTGCGCGTCGAGCTCCTCGGTGGGACGGTCGTGTTGTCGGGGCAGCTCGACCTCGTCCTCGGTTCGGGACGCGCGGACGGGACGCCCCGAGCCACGCGGCTCGCGATCGACCTGAAGACGGGACGTGCGTGGCCCGAGCATGCCGAGGACATGCGCTTCTACGCGCTGTTGCTCGGGCTGCGGTTCGGGATCCCGCCGTACCGTGTCGCGACGCTGTACCTGGATTCGGGCGAGTGGCAGGCGGAGGACGTCGACGAACGCGTCCTGGAGCGCGCCGCGGACCGGGTGATCGAGGCGATCCGCGCGGCGGCGGCCTCCGCCGCCGGCCGCCCGGGGATGCTCACGCCCGGCCCCTTCTGCACGTGGTGCCCGCGCTCGCTCACGTGTCCGTCCAGCGCGGCCCGACAGCCGGCCTGAGGTTCCCGCGGTTCGGCGTCCGCCGGACCACGGCATTGTCGTGCCCGCCGACGCTCGCCTATCGTCGGCCGCACCCACGACCTCGAACGGAGCGAGCATGGCCAAGGACGTGTACGACGTCGGCGAGATCCCGCCCGTGGGCGAGGTCCCGCCCCGCATGCACGCGCAGCTGGTCCGGCCCGAACTGTACGGCGAACCGGAGGGGGCGATCCGCGACGAGGTGATCGACGTCCCCTCGATCGGTCCCGATGAGGCGCTCGTGATGGTCATGGCGGGGGGCGTCAACTTCAACAACGTCTGGGCGGCTCGCGGCGTGCCCGTCGACGTGACCAAGACGCAGGCGCGGTGGGGCGAACCGACCGATTTCCACATCGTCGGCTCGGACGCCGCGGGCGTGGTGTACGCGGTCGGCGAGCGCGTGACGAACGTCCGCGTGGGCGACCGGGTCGTCGTCCACGCGGGCCAGTGGGACCTCGAGGACCCGTGGGTGACCGAAGGCAAGGATCCCGGTCTCGCGCCGTCGTTCCGGGTGTGGGGCTACGACACCTGCTGGGGCTCGTTCGCGCAGTTCACCAAGGTGCAGGCGCATCAGTGCCTGCCCAAGGCCGAGCCGCTCACGTGGGAGGAGGCGGCGGCGCCGACGCTCACCGGCGCGACGGCGTACCGGATGCTCCACGGCTGGCCGCCGAACACCGTCAAGCAGGGCGACGTCGTGCTGGTGTGGGGAGCCTCGGGCGGCCTCGGGTCGCTGGCGGTCCAGCTCGTGACGCTCGCGGGCGCCAGGGCGGTTGCGGTGGTGTCGTCGGCCGAGAGGGGCGCGTTCGCCGTGGAGCAAGGCGCGGTCGGGTTCATCGACCGGACCGCGTTCGACCACTGGGGGACGCCGCCCGCATGGGACGCGCCCGAGTGGAAGACATGGTTCGAGGGCGCGAAGGCGTTCGGGAAGGCGATCTGGGACGTGGTCGGCGAACGCACGAGCCCCAACCTCGTGTTCGAGCACCCGGGGCAGGACACGATCCCGACCTCGATCTTCGTGTGCGAGCGGGGCGGCATGGTCGTGATCTGCGCGGGGACGACCGGGT